>NZ_WKCD01000022.1:0-43156 GCF_021606625.1 Pseudomonas sp. PA-4-8C | reverse complement strand
ACACAGTTGGATTGGGTACATATCCATTGCTGCGGTAACGGCTACTTAGGGTTCCGCCCTGACGGCGGCTCACTTTGCAAAAGCGGCAAAGTAAGCAAAACGCTCTTGCCCCACCACTCGGCACCTCGCTCAGGCTCGGTGTGCCCGTAATCCGCCAGTGATTTGGGGGGGCCCAAATCCCTGTCGAATTCCGGCCAGCGTGGTTTGACGGGGCGCCTAAGATCAAGAGCGGCTCGCTTCGCATCGTGGTTAGCGTCTCCAGATGGCCGGCTGGCCCTTTTTGTAGGGAGCGAGCAAGCTCGCTCCTACACCCTCTGCACCTGCAGCCCTAGCTGTTCATACGCCTGCACATCCGGCGCGTCCCACTCGGTAATCAGCGTATGAATACGGCTGCACGGCGCAACCACAAAGGGTTCCACTGCGCCGAGTTTGTCTGAGGTGGTCACGGCGATGACGTGGGACGCGCTGTCGAGCAAGGCTTGCTTGACGGCCACTTCACCAAAATGCAGCGAGGTGATGCCTACTTGTGGGTGTAATGCGCACACTCCGGTGAACAACAGGTCGGCCTTGACGCTCTGGATCAGGCGCACCGCTTCATGGCCGCCGGTGGAGAGGGTGGCTGGGTTGAGTTGGCCGCCGGCCAGGATGATCTTCACATGCGGATGGTCGGCCAGGGCGATGGCGATCATCGGGGATGGCGTGATCACGGTCAGGTGCAGTGCATGGGGCAAGCACTGAGCGATCTGCAAGGTGGTAGAGCCGGAATCGAACAGCACGATCTGGCCGTCTTCAGCCCGGCCTGCCGCTACGCGTGCGAGGTGGCGCTTGACCTCGTTGGTCTCGCCGACACGGGTAAAGAAATCCTTGCCGGTATCCTTGGGCCGGGGCAGGGCGCCGCCGTGTACGCGTTGCAGCAGGCCGGCGGCGGCGAGTTCGCCGAGGTCGCGGCGGATGGTGTCCTGAGACACGGCGAAATGCTCGACCAACTCGGAGGCGGTGACCTTGCCGTCGCGTTCCAGCAACAACAAAATCTTCTGCTTGCGCAGGGAAGGCAGGTCGATGGCTTGATGAGTGTTGTGCATGTTTGTGCGCTTTATTGCGGGTTTGTGCGAGATTAATCCCCGCTTCATCTAAACGCAACGGCTGGTTGCCCACGCTCCTGCCGGTTACTCTCTGTGTTCAGTTCAGGGAGAGGTGACCCGATGCCGTTGATCACAACCATCGAAGACTTACGCAAGCTGGCGCAAAAGCGTGTGCCCCGCATGTTCTACGACTACGCCGATTCCGGCTCCTGGACTGAGAGCACCTACCGCGCCAACGAAACGGATTTTGCACGTATCAAGTTCCGCCAACGGGTGGCGCGCAATATCGACGAGCGTTCGATCCGCGCCAGTATGATCGGCCAAAACATGGCCATGCCCGTGGCGCTGGCGCCGACTGGTCTGGCGGGCATGCAGCATGCCGATGGTGAAATCCTCACTGCCCGTGCCGCTGCCGCGTTCGGGCTGCGCTACACCTTGTCGACCATGAGTATCTGTTCGCTGGAAGACATCGCCGAGCATGTCGGCCAGCCGTTCTGGTTCCAGCTGTATGTGATGCGCGACCGCAGTTTTATCGAGCAGTTGATCGAGCGCGCCAAGGCTGCCGGGGTGGATGCATTGGTGCTGACCCTGGATTTGCAGATTCTGGGGCAGCGTCACAAGGACTTGATCAATGGTTTGTCCGCGCCGCCCAAGCTGACCCTGCCGAACATTCTCAACATGATGACCAAGCCGCGCTGGGTGATGGGCATGCTGGGTACCCAGCGGCGTGGTTTCGGCAATATCGTCGGGCATGTGAAGGGCGTGGCCGACATGAGTTCGCTGTCGTCGTGGACTGCCCAGCAATTTGACCCGCGCCTGAGTTGGGACGATGTGGCGTGGATCAAAAAGTGTTGGGGCGGCAAGCTGATCATCAAGGGCATTCTTGATGTGGAGGATGCACGCTTGGCGGCCGATTGCGGTGCCGATGCGTTGGTGGTGAGCAACCACGGTGGCCGCCAGCTTGATGGCGCGCCGTCGAGCATCAGCCAATTGCCGGCGATTGTCGAGGCCGTGGGCAACCGCATTGAAGTGTGGCTCGACGGGGGTATTCGTTCCGGCCAGGACGTGCTCAAGGCCATGGCGCTGGGCGCCAAGGGCACCATGATTGGCCGCCCGCACTTGTATGGGTTGGGGGCGATGGGCGAGGCGGGGGTGACCAAGGCGCTTGATATCATCGCCCGCGAACTGGATGTGTCGATGGCGCTCTGTGGCTATAAGGATATACGCGAAGTAAATCGCGAAATCCTGTTGCCCGGTACCTTTCCTGGAAGCACGGCTTGAGCAAAAAAAACGTAAAAATATAAAAAGAGTTGTCCACGAAAACCGTGGGTATCTCTGTGGATAACTTTGCGAAGGCCCGGCAGCGTTGGCGATTTCCGCGAAGATCATTATTTGATCAACTTGCATTTCGGGCCAACATGGCCAGGGTTTGCGCTTGACAGCCAAGCGCGAACCCAGTGCCGAAAAGCGTATTTATGAGGCGTTATCGCGGCCTGTGGAGTGTGTCACCACCTGGGCAGGCATCTTCGTGCGCATCAGGTTTTCCAGCGCCTGCCCATAGCTGCGTCCGGCGAGGTTCATGCTGTTGTTATGGCTGGCACCGGGCACCAGCAACAGGTGTTTGGGTTGCTGGGCGGCTTCGAATAACTGCTGGCTGAAGCGCGGTGGTACGTAGCGGTCGTCGAGGCCGTGGACCACCAGCAGCGGCATGTGGATGTCGGCAATCTTGTCGATGGAATCGAACTTCTGCGACAGCAACCAGCGCACCGGCAATGAGGTGTTGGCAACGGCCGTGGCGACATCCGCCAGGGAGGTGAACGTGGACTCGATCACCAGCCCGCGCACCGGCAATGGCACCTGCTTGCCCAACTCGGCAGCGAGGTCGATGGCGACCGCGCCACCCAGGGAGTGCCCGTAGATCAGGCGCTTGCCGGGGTCTGGTTGCAGGGTCTGGAAACGCTCCCAGGCAATGCGAGCGTCCTCGTACACCGTGGCTTCCGAGGGCAAGTCGCCCTGGCTTTGGCCAAAGCCGCGATAGTCGATGGCCAGGACCGAAAAGCCCAGGGCATGCAATTGCTCGATGCGAAACAATTGGCCCGTGAGGTTCCAGCGTACCCCGTGCAGGTAGAGGATGGCGGGCGCGTCTTTGTTGGCTGCCGGGTACCACCAGCCATGAATGTTCTGCCCTGCTTTGAAACTGGCGGGCTTGAGTTCGAATTCCTGCACCGCCTTGGGCAGGCCGGTGTACCAGCCGGCGGTTCCCGGCTCGATGCGAAACACAAGTTCGCGCTCCTTGTGTTGCAACACGGCGCAACCGACCGGCAGGCCGACAATCAACACGGCCATGCACAGCCAGACAAACCAGCGCAGGCCCCGGCGGGGCATAGAAGCAGAAGACATGAAGGTTCCAGAACAAAGATGAAGCACGGGTTTTACCAGATGGCCTGGGCGGGCAGGCATTAATGCGACGGCCGTGACCGATGAAAGTGTTACAGCATTGAACAATCCTCGTGCGGGTTGTTAGGGTGAGGGGCTGAACAGGAGGAAAAACACATGGATTTCACTGGTAAAACCGCAATCGTCACCGGAGGTGCGCGTGGCTTGGGACTCAGTTATGCACGAGCACTGGCGCAGGCTGGGGCCCGTGTTGTCATCAGTGATATTGGCGCCGACAACGTGGGCGCCGGCACCGATGCGTCGGTGGTGCAACAGGCCGCCGAGGCGTTGCGCGCCGAAGGGTTGATGGTAGCGGGCCATGGCGGTGACTTGTCCACGGACGAGGGGTGTCGGCAATTGATCAGCTATACCCTCGAAACCTTCGGCCAACTCGATATTTTGATTCACAACGCCGGCTGGGTGGGCTACCAGCCCATCGCAGAACTCGATGCTGCGTTCCTGCAGCGCGCCATGGACATCAACCTCTACGCACCGCTGTGGTTGTGCAAACATGCCTGGCCACATCTGCTGCGCTCTTGTGCGCCGCGCATCATCCTCACCACCTCCGACCGCGCCATGTATGCGCAATACGAACAGACTGGGCTGGTGGCCTACAGCGCTGGCAAGATGGCGCAAGTGGGGATCATGAATGCCTTGAGTCACGAAGGCGCTGAGGCCGGGGTGCTCGTCAATGCGATCTCGCCGGTGGCCAAGACGCGCATGTGGGGCGTGACCCAAGAGCCGGACGAACTCAAGCCGGATTGGGTGACGCCGGGCGTGTTGTTCCTGGCTTCCCGGCAGTGCACCGATACCGGCTATATCCTGCGCGCCAGCAATGGCCAATTCACCGCCACGCGTTTCAGTGAAAATCCTGGCGTGGATTACCCACGCAATCTTGCCCGGATCAAAGCAGGCAGTGCTGAAGAAGTGGCCGCCGCGTGGTCGCATATCAAACAGCCGCCCACCCAGGCCACCACCTGAATCTGTTTCCACCTACCAAGGCTCGACCATGAACGATAGCCCCGTGCGCATCACCGCCGAAGAAACCCTCTCGGACAACTGGTACCTGCTGAAGAAATACAGCTTCGACCTGCGCCGTCGCGATGGCAGTTGGCAAGCCCAGACCCGCGAGGTGTATGACCGGGGCAATGGTGCGACCATCCTGTTGTACAACCGTGAGCAACGCACAGTCTTGCTGATTCGCCAGTTCCGCATGCCCACGTTCGTCAACGATTACCCCGGCTACCTGATTGAAGCGGCAGCCGGTTTGCTCGACAACGCCAGCGCCGAAGAGCGCATCCGCCTGGAGGCCGAGGAAGAGACCGGCTATCGCGTGGGGCATGTGGAGAAAATCTACGCGGCGTTCATGAGCCCAGGATCGGTAACCGAGCGTATTCACTTTTTTATCGGCGAATATCAGCCAGGTGACCGAGTGGGGGCGGGTGGTGGCCTGGAAGAAGAGGGCGAGGATATCGAGGTGTTGGAGCTGGGCTTCGAGCAGGCGCTGGCGATGGTGCAGAGTGGGGAGATTGTGGATGGCAAGACGATTATGTTGTTGCAGCATCTGGAGGTGCGGATGTTGAAAGAGGGGTGGTGAGGCGCCTACACAACTTTGTGGGCTGTAGCAGCAGACGGTAACCACGATGCGAAGCGAGCCGCTCTTGATCTTGATCTGCTTGTGATCTTGATCTTAGGCGCCCCGTTAAACCACGCTGGCGGATTACGGGCACACCGAGCCTAAGCGAGGTGCCGAGTGGTGGGGCAAGAGCCCTTTTGGTTACTTTTGGGGCTCTTTTCCAAAAGTGACCCGCTGTCAGAGCGGAACCCTAAGTGGCCGTTACCGCAGGAATGGATATGTACACAATCCAGCTGTGTTGACTGTCAGTCCGCCATCGCAGGCAAGCCAGCTCCCACAGTTGGATCGTTGGGTGTCAGGTAGATAGGCGTCGGCTGTCAGGGCGTCATCGCAGGCAAGCCAGCTCCCACAGGTGTAACACCCAGCGCCGACTGACGGTTATTGTCAGAAATTTCCCACAGGAGTACAAATGTACTCCATGACAAACCTGACTCCCCGCCGCACCGCCATCCTGACCTTCATTCGCGAGCGCATCGCGCAACAAGGCCAGCCTCCCAGCCTCGCCGAGATCGCCGAGGCGTTCGGCTTCGCCTCGCGCAGCGTCGCCCGCAAGCATGTGGTGGCGCTGACCGAAGCTGGCTTTATCGAGGTCAACCCCAACCAGGCCCGTGGCATTCGCTTGCTAAATCAACCGGCGCGTCCCGAGAGGCTGGATGTGCCGGTGCTCGGCCGCGTGGCGGCCGGTCGGCCGATTGGCGCCGATGCCGAGGTGCACAGCCGCTTGCAACTGGACCCCGCCACCTTCGCCAAAACCCCCGACTACCTGCTGCGAGTGCAGGGCGATTCGATGATTGAAGATGGCATTCTCGATGGCGACCTGGTGGGCGTACGCCGCACTGCCGAAGCCTTGAACGGGCAGATTGTGGTGGCGCGCCTGGACGGCGACGTCACCATCAAGCGTTTCGAGCGCCACGGCGACAGGGTTCGCCTGTTGCCGCGCAACCCGGCGTATCAACCCATCGTGGTCGGGCCCGAGCAGGACCTGGCCATCGAAGGCGTGTTCTGCGGCCTGGTGAGGCAAGGCTGATGGGCGCCGTGGTTGCCCTGGACTCGCTGTTCAATGGCGGGCGAGTCTGGAAGGGCCGGCCCGCCGCGCCACCGGCCAGCGTACATCCCACGGGGCTGGCGGCGCTGGATGCGGTGCTGCCCAGTGGCGGCTGGCCGGAATCGGCCTTGAGTGAAATCCTGATGGCCCAGGACGGAGTGGGTGAGTTGCAACTGGTGCTGCCCACACTGGCGCGCCTGTCGGCCCTGGGCGAGCGCATTGTGCTGGTGGCGCCGCCCTATACCCCCTATCCCCATGCGTGGCAGAACGCCGGGGTGGATGTGCGCCAGTTGTCCATTATCCGGGCCGAGGAGCGCGACGCGCTGTGGGCGGTGGAGCAATGCCTGCGGTCGGGCAGTTGCGGGGCGGTGTTGTGCTGGCCGCGCAAGGCCGATGATCGCGCCTTGCGGCGTTTGCAGGTGGCGGCCGAAACCGGGCAGACCCTGGCGTTTGCCTGGCGCTCCCTGAGCGAGGCGATCAATGCCTCGCCCGCCGCCCTGCGCCTGGCGGTCGAGGCCAGGCCCGCGCAAGTGCGGGTGCTCAAGTGCCGTGGCGGGCTGGCCCATCCGGCGCCGATTGCCCTGGCGGGGCATTGAGGTTGCCATGCGTTGGGTGTGTATTGTCTTCCCGCAATTGGCGCTGGACGGGGCACAGCGTGTGCACGCCGAACCCGAGCAGCCGCTGGCGCTGCTGGCCGGCACGCCGCAGCGGCGCGTGTTGCAAGCCGTCAACGCCGCCGCCCGCGCCTTGGGCCTGCGCCCCGGGCAATCGTTGACGGCAGCCCATGCCCTGGCCAAGCAGTTTGCCTGTGTCGAATACGACCCGTTGGAGATCGAGCGCCTGCAGCAGTTTCTGGCCGCCTGGGCCTACCGGTTCAGCTCCCAGGTCAGCCTGTATTACCCTCGGGCCTTGTTGTTCGAGATCGAATCGAGCCTGGGCCTGTTCGGGCCCTGGCCGCAACTCGAGGCGCGTTTGCGCAAAGAACTGACCGAGCTTGGCTTTCGTCATCGCATCGTCGCTGCGCCCAACCCGGCGGCGGCGCGGGTATTGGCAAACGGCTACGACGGCCTGGCCGTGGCCGATGACAGCGCCTTGATGCAGGCCCTGGCATCTCTGCCTATCGACCGCGCGGGCCTTGAACCCCTGGCCGCCACCGCCTTGTCGCGCATGGGCCTGCGCAGCCTGGCCCAGGTGCAGGCCTTGCCCCGGCATACCCTGGCGCGACGCTTTGACGCCAGCTTGCTCAAGCACCTCGACGCCCTGAGCGGGCAGCGGCCATTGGCCTTGGATTTCTATCAACCGCCCGACCAGTTCGATGCACGCATCGAGTTGAATTTCGATGTGCAATCCCACCAGGCGCTGCTGTTCCCCTTGCGGCGCTTGACCGGCGACCTGTCGGCCTTTCTGTGCGGCCGCGACAGTGGCGTGCAGCGCTTTGACCTGCACCTGGAACATGCCCAGGCACACGACAGCGTGATCAAGGTGGGCCTGCTCAGCGCCGAGCGCGAGCCTTCGATGTTGTTCGAACTGGCCCGTGGGCGCCTGGAGCAGGTACAGGTCAGCGCGCCGGTGCGGGGGGTGCGCCTGGTGGCCGAGGACTTGCCGGTGTTCGTGCCGCAACGCCAGGACCTGTTCGACGACCGCCCGCAACAAACCCTGCCGTGGGAACAGTTGCGCGAACGCCTGCGTGCACGTCTGGGGGATGAGGCGGTGCAGGGCCTGCGTTTTCAGGCCGACCACCGCCCCGAATGCGCCTGGCAGGCCGCGACCGACCACCAGGCATGCCCGAGCTTGAACAAGGTCCGGCGCCCCGGTTGGTTATTACCGCAACCGACCTTGCTGGCCGAACACGGCGTACAGATCCTGATGGGCCCGGAGCGCATCGAATCCGGCTGGTGGGACGGCGCCGATGTGCGTCGCGACTATTACCTGATCCAGACCCGCGCCGGCCAGCAGGGCTGGGCTTATCGCACGGTAGGGCAAGGCGATGGGCTGTGGTTGCAAGGGTGGTTTGCATGAGCCCCCTTGAGCCGCCACCTACTGTAGGAGCGAGCTTGCTCGCGAAGGTCGTCAACGATAACGCGGGAAACCAGGATGAACGCGGTGCCCTCGGGTTTTTCGCGAGCAAGCTCGCTCCTACAGGGGAGGAGGGAGCATGAATTATGCCGAGCTGCACTGCCTGTCCAATTTCAGTTTCCAGCGTGGCGCCTCCAGTGCGCTGGAGCTTTTCGAGCGCGCCAAGCGCCAAGGCTACAGCGCCCTGGCGATTACCGATGAATGCACGCTGTCGGGCATCGTGCGCGCTTGGCAAGCCGCCAAAGCCGTAGACTTGCCGTTGATTATCGGCAGCGAAATGCACATCGAAAACGGCCCGAAACTGGTGCTGCTGGTAGAGAGCCTGAGCGGTTACCAGCACCTGTGCCGGCTGATCACCCTGGCCCGGCGGCGGGCTGAAAAGGGCCGCTATCGCCTGCTACAGGAAGATTTCGAGCAACCGTTGCCCGGTCTTTTGGCGTTGTGGGTAGCGCAAGACAGCGACACCCAGGCCAGCCTCGACTGGCTGCGCCGCACCTTCGACCAGCGCCTGTGGCTGGCGGTGCATCTGCATTGCGGCCAGGACGATGCGCGCCATCTGCAACAGCGCTTGCAACTGGCCCACAGTCTGCAAATCCCTGCCGTGGCCTGCGGCGATGTGCATATGCATGCGCGGGGCCGCCGGGCCCTGCAAGACACCATGACCGCCATCCGCCACCACGTGCCGGTGGCCGAAGCCGGCACGCGCCTGCACCCCAATGGCGAACGCCACCTGCGTAGCCTCGATGCGCTGGCGGCGCTGTATCCCCAGGCCTTACTGGATGAAACCCTCGCCATCGCGCGGCGCTGCACCTTCGACCTCGGCCAGTTGCGCTATCACTATCCACGCGAGCTGGTACCCGCGGGGCATGACGCCCAATCCTGGCTGCGCACCCTCACCGAAGAAGGCATCGCCCAGCGCTGGCCCGAAGGCATCGACGACAAGACCTTGCAGCAAATCCATCGTGAACTGCAGCTGATCAGCGAGCTGGGTTACGAAAGCTATTTTCTTACGGTGCATGACATCGTGCGTTTCGCCCGCAGCCGTTCGATTTTGTGCCAAGGCCGTGGTTCGGCGGCTAACTCGGCGGTGTGTTTTGCCTTGAGCATCACCGAAATCAACCCGAGCCTGACCAACCTGCTGTTCGAGCGCTTCCTGTCCAAGGAGCGCAACGAGCCGCCGGACATCGACGTGGATTTTGAGCACGAACGCCGCGAAGAGGTGCTGCAATACGTGTTCCAGCGCTATGGCCGCACCCGTGCAGCCTTGACGGCGGTGGTCAGCAGTTACCACGCCACGGGCGCGGTACGTGATGTGGCCAAGGCCCTCGGGCTGCCGCCGGACCAGATCAACGCCTTGGCCGATTGCTGCGGGCGCTGGAGCGATGAGGCGCCGCCGTTGGAGCGCCTGCGTGAAAGCGGCTTCGACCCGGACAGCCCACTGCTGCGGCGTGTCTTGACGTTGACCCAGCAACTGATCGGTTTTCCGCGGCACCTGTCCCAGCACCCTGGCGGCTTTGTGATCAGCGAATACCCGCTGGACACCCTGGTGCCGGTGGAAAATGCGGCCATGGCCGAGCGCACCATTATCCAGTGGGACAAGGACGACCTCGACGCCGTCGGCTTGCTCAAGGTGGACATCCTCGCCCTGGGCATGCTCAGCGCGATCCGCCGCTGTTTCGATTTGCTGCGCCGGCATCGCCACCGGGACTTGAGCCTGGCCACGATTCCCAAAGAAGACCCGGCCACCTACGCCATGATCAGCAAGGCCGACACCATCGGTGTATTCCAGATCGAGTCGCGGGCACAGATGTCGATGTTGCCCCGGCTCAAGCCGCAGACGTTTTATGACCTGGTGATCGAGGTCGCCATCGTACGGCCTGGGCCGATTCAGGGCGGCATGGTGCATCCGTACTTGCGTCGACGGAATAATGAAGAGCCCACGACCTATCCGTCGCCGCAATTGAAAGCCGTGCTGGAACGCACCCTGGGCATCCCGCTGTTCCAGGAACAGGTGATGCAAATCGCCATGGTCGCCGCCGACTACAGCCCCGGCGAGGCCGACCAGTTGCGCCGCTCCATGGCCGCCTGGAAACGCCACGGCGGCCTGGAGCCCCATCAGCAACGCCTGCGCACCGGCATGCTCAAAAACGGCTACACCGAAGCCTTTGCCGCGCAGATTTTCGAGCAGATCAAGGGCTTTGGCAGCTATGGTTTCCCTGAGTCCCACGCCGCCAGTTTCGCCTTGCTGACCTATGCCAGTTGCTGGCTCAAATGCCATGAGCCGGCGGCATTCGCCTGCGCCTTGATCAACAGCTGGCCCATGGGCTTCTACAGCCCGGACCAGATCCTGCAGGACGCGCGGCGCCATCGCTTGCAGATCCGCCCCGTGGATGTGCAGGCCAGTGACTGGGACTGCAGCCTGGAGCCCATTGACGGCCAGCAACCGGCGATTCGCCTGGGCCTGCGCATGATCTCGGGGTTTCGCGAGGAGGATGGGCGGCGTATCGAAGCGGTGCGTCAGCATCGACAGTTCAGCGACATCGCTGACCTGGACGCCCGCGCCGGCCTGGATGCACGTACCCAGGCGCTGCTCGCGGACGCCGGGGCCTTGCGCGCCCTGGCCGGCAACCGCCATCAGGCGCGCTGGGACGTGGCCGGTGTGCATCAGCAACTGGGCTTGTTTGCCGGCCTGCCGAGCCCCGATGAAACGCGGGTGGCATTGCCCGAGCCCACGGTAGGCGAAGATTTGCACGCCGATTACGCCACCCTCGGTACCACCCTGGGGCCCCATCCCCTGGCGTTGTTGCGCGCCGAGTTACGCCGGCGCCGCTGCCGCAGTTCCCAGGAGTTGCTGGCGGTGGAACATGGGCGCAATGTGAGCATCGCCGGGCTGGTCACTGGCCGCCAGCGCCCAGGCACGGCGAGCGGCGTGACCTTTGTCACCCTGGAAGATGAGTTCGGCAACCTCAATGTGGTGGTCTGGCGCGACCTGGCCGAGCGTCAGCGCCAGGCGCTGGTGGGCTCGCGTTTGCTCAAGGTGGACGGCCGTTGGGAGGCGGTGGGTGAGGTGCGGCATTTGATCGCGGGGCGCCTCACCGATTTGACGCCGCTGCTGGATGGAATGGTGGTGCGCAGCCGGGATTTTCATTGAGTTCCAGGGGTTTATGCATTCCTCTGTGTTCAGGATGAAACCATCCACCGCTGGCGCGCTCCAAAACTTGCGACTGTCTTGTCCCTGCACAGAGCCCAATCATGCAATTTTTATCCAACCCCCATGGCTGTGAAGGCTGGGCCGGCGAAATGGCCCAGCGGATTCGCACGTTTGACTGGTCAAGTACCGACCTTGGCCCCTTGGATCAGTGGTCCACGAGCCTGGCTTGCACCGTGCAAATGATGCTCGCCTCACCCGTGCCGATGGTGATGCTGTGGGGGCGGGCAGGGTACATGATCTACAACGACAGCTATTCGGCATTTGCCGGCGGGCGCCATCCCTACCTCTTGGGCACTCCGGTCGAACTGGGCTGGCCGGAGGTGGCCGAGTTCAATCGGCATGTGGTGGATACGTGCCTGGCGGGCGGCACCTTGTCGTTCAATAACAAGGAACTGGTGCTATCGCGTCACGGCCAACCGGAAAGCGTATGGCTGGACCTCTATTACAGCCCCGTGGCCGGGGACAACCAACAGCCGGCCGGGGTGCTGGCGATTGTGGTGGAAACCACCGAACTGGTGAAGTCCGAGCGGGTGCGCCAGGAGCTCACCCATAATCTGGAGCAACGCGTAGCCGCTGAAGTGCAGGCGCGGTCGGCCGCAGAAGACCAGTTGCGCCAGTCACAGAAGCTGGAAGCGATTGGCGGCCTGACCGGGGGCGTGGCCCATGACTTCAATAACTTGCTGCAAGTGATCGCCGGCAACCTGCATTTGCTCGCCAGGCATGAACCGGACAACCCCCAGGTGCAACGTCGCGTCACCGCGGCCATCGCCGCCGTGGAACGTGGGGCCAAGCTGTCGTCGCAACTGCTGGCCTTTGCGCGTCGCCAGCCCTTGTCTCCGGCGGTGTACAACCCGCAGCGCATCTACGCTGGCCTGGGCGAGTTGTTGCAACGGGCGTTGGGGGAAACCATTCATATCGACGTGCAACTGCCCCAGGACTCCTGGTGCATCAATGTCGACCGCAACCAGCTGGAAAACGCGCTGCTCAACCTGGCGATCAACGCCCGCGATGCCATGCAGGGCGAGGGTGTGATTCGTATCACCGGAGAAAACGTCATCCTCAACCCGGACGATTGCATCGGTAAAAGCATCAAGCCCGGCGAGTACGTGCGCCTGGCAGTGGCCGACACCGGCGTGGGCATGTCCGAGGCGACCCTCAAGCGCGCATTCGAACCCTTTTTTACCACCAAGCGCGAAGGCCACGGCACCGGCCTGGGCCTGAGCATGGTGTTCGGTTTTGTGCGCCAGAGCGGCGGGCATGTGGACATGTGGAGCGAGGAGGGCAAGGGCTCGGTGGTGCAGATGTATTTCCCCCACTGCCTGGAGCCTGAATGCTTCGACGACTACAGTGATGCGGACCTGCAAGGCGGAGGCCAGGAAACCATCCTGGTGGTCGAGGACAATGAAGGCGTACGCCTGACGGTGGTCGAGTTGCTGCAGCAGTCGGGCTATACCGTACTGACCGCTGAGGATGGCGACCGCGCGATGCAAGTGTTGCAGCGCGGCGTGTCGCCGGACCTGATCTTCACCGACGTGGTGATGCCCGGTCGGGTCAAGAGCACCGACCTGGCCACTTGGGCTCGTGCGCAGAACCCGCCAGTGCCGGTGCTGTTTACCTCCGGCCACACCCGCGACATTCTGTCTTCCAATCATCTGCTCAGCGCCGATATCCACCTGCTGAGCAAACCCTACAGCCCCGATGCCCTGACCCAACGCGTGCGCAGGGTGCTAAGCGCAAGACAAGGTTGCCCATGACATCACCGCGCAACATCCCACCGCTCACCGCCCCGCAAACGGGCTTTGTCAGGGTGCGTGGCGCCCGTGAACATAACTTGCGTAATGTCGATGTGGATATTCCCCGGGACGCCCTGGTGGTGTTTACCGGCGTGTCTGGCTCCGGCAAATCGTCCCTGGCGTTTTCCACAGTGTATGCCGAGGCCCAGCGCCGCTATTTCGAATCGGTGGCGCCCTATGCGCGGCGCCTGATCGATCAGGTTGGCGTGCCGGATGTAGACAGCATCGAAGGCTTGCCGCCTGCCGTGGCCCTGCAACAGCAACGCGGTACACCCAGTGCGCGCTCGTCGGTGGGCAGTGTCACCACCTTATCGAGCTTGATCCGCATGCTCTATTCCCGCGCCGGCCGTTATCCGAAAGGGCAGGCTATGTTGTACGCCGAGGACTTCTCGCCGAACCTGCCCCAGGGCGCGTGCCCGCAATGCCACGGCCTGGGCCGCGTGTATGAAGTGACCGAAGCGCTGATGGTGCCCGATCCGTCCTTGACCATCCGCCAGCGCGCAGTGGCGTCCTGGCCGTTGGCGTGGCAGGGCCAGAACCTGCGCGACATCCTCGTGACCCTGGGCTATGACGTGGACATCCCGTGGCGCGAACTGCCGAAAAAGCAGCGCGACTGGATTCTGTTCACCGAAGAAACCCCCACCGTACCGGTGTACGCCGGCTTCACCCCACAGCAAACCCGCGAGGCGTTGAAACGCAAGTTGGAGCCCAGTTACCAAGGCACCTTCAGCGGCGCCCGGCGCTATATCCTGCACACCTTCGCCCACACCCAAAGCGCACTGATGAAGAAGCGCGTGTCGCAGTTCATGCAAGGCAATGCCTGCCCGTTGTGCGAGGGCAAGCGCCTGAACCAGGCGGCGCTGTCAGTGAAGTTTGCGGGGGTGGATATCGGCGAGTTGTCGCAACTGTCTCTGGCGCAATTGGCCGACTTGCTGCGGCCGGTGGCGGCGGGGCAGGACAGGATGAAGCTGTCGGTGGAAAAACGCCTGGCGGCCCAACGCATCGCCCAGGACCTGCTCGAACGGGTCAACACCTTGATCGAACTGGGCCTGGGCTATCTGTCCCTGGAGCGCAGCACGCCGACCTTGTCGTCGGGGGAGTTGCAGCGTCTGCGCCTGGCCACCCAATTGGGCTCGCAGTTATTCGGGGTTATTTATGTGCTCGATGAGCCGTCGGCGGGTCTGCACCCGGCGGATGGCGAAGCGTTGTTCACTGCGCTTGATCGTTTGAAAGCCGCAGGCAATTCGCTGTTTGTGGTGGAGCATGACCTGGAAACCATGCGCCGCGCCGACTGGCTGATCGACGTGGGCCCGGCTGCCGGCGAGCATGGCGGGCAAGTGCTGTACAGCGGGCCGCCCGCAGGGTTGGCGGATATCGAAGCCTCGCAGACCCGCGAATACCTGTTTGCCCAACCTCGCCCGACCAATGCGCCAAGCCGCGAACCGGCCGGGTGGCTGAAGCTGGAGGGCGTGACGCGAAACAACCTGAACAATTTGAACGTGGATTTCCCGCTGGGCTGTTTCACCGCGGTGACGGGGGTTTCCGGCTCGGGCAAATCCAGCCTGGTCAGCCAGGCGCTGCTGGAGCTGGTGGGCACGGGTCTGGGGCGTGTGCTGGAAAGCGACGAGGAGCCGAGCCTGGAAGATGCCGCACCGCAAGCCAGTGGCGGGCGTATCAGCGCCGGGCTGGAACACATCCAGCGCCTGGTGCAGGTGGACCAGAAGCCCATCGGCCGCACGCCGCGCTCCAACCTGGCGACCTACACCGGGCTGTTCGACAACGTGCGCAAACTGTTCGCCGCCACGCCAGCGGCCAAAAAGCGCAATTACGATGCCGGGCAGTTCTCCTTCAATGTCGCCAAGGGCCGTTGCCCGAACTGTGAGGGTGAAGGTTTTGTCAGCGTCGAGTTGCTGTTCATGCCCAGCGTGTACGCGCCATGCCCGACCTGCCACGGCGCGCGCTATAACCCCGACACCCTGGCGATCAAATGGCAGGGCTTGAATATCGCCCAGGTGCTGGGACTGACGGTGGAGCAGGCGGTGCAGGTGTTCGCCGAGCAACCGGGCATCCTGCGCTCGTTAGTCGTGCTGCGCGATATCGGCCTGGGTTATCTGCGCCTGGGGCAGCCGGCTACCGAGCTGTCCGGCGGCGAAGCCCAACGCATCAAGCTTGCTACCGAGCTGCAACGTAACGCCCGGGGCGCCACCTTGTATGTCTTGGACGAGCCGACCACCGGCTTACACCCCAAGGACGTCGATCGTTTGCTCAGCCAGTTGAATCATTTGGTGGAGGCAGGCCATACGGTGGTTGTGGTGGAGCACGAAATGCGCGTGGTGGCCCAGAGTGATTGGGTGATTGATATCGGCCCGGGGGCAGGGGACTTGGGGGGGAAGGTGGTGGCGTGCGGTACGCCGCAAAAGGTTGCCAAGAGCAAACACAGCCGCACTGCACCTTATCTAGCCCAATCACTGATCTAATAACCAACTGTAGGAGCGAGCTTGCTCGCGAAAAACGTCAACGATAACGCGTTCGTCCTGAATAAACGCGGCGCCTGCGAGTTCTTCGCGAGCAAGCTCGCTCCTACAAGATCTGTTGCTTGGCCAGCTTCACCACATTCTCCAGGGTAAACCCGAACTTCTCCTGCAACTTGGCCAGCGGTGCCGAGGCGCCGAAGCTGTTCATCACCACTTTGGCGCCGGTCTGCCCGACGTAGCGGTCCCAACCTAAGGGCCCTGCCTGTTCCACCACTACGCGGGCTTTCACCGCCGGTGGCAGGACGCTGTCGCGGTAGGCTTGATCCTGGTCTTCAAACAACTCCCAACTGGGCATCGACACCACGCGAGCGCCAATGCCTTGGTCTTTGAGCTGCTCATACGCGGCCACCGCCAGGCTGACTTCGCTGCCGGTGGCGATCAGGATGACCTCAGGTTGATCCGCACCGGCCAACACATAGGCACCTTTGGCCGCACCGGAGGCGGGGGCATAGTGGTTGCGGTCGAGGGTCGGCAGTGCCTGGCGCGATAACACCATACAGCTGGGCCGATGGGTTTGTGCCAGCGCCACCTTCCACAGTTCCAGGGTTTCATTGGCATCGCCTGGGCGCAGGGTCAACAGCCCCGGGGTGGCGCGCAATTGGGTCAGGTGTTCGATAGGTTGGTGTGTCGGCCCATCTTCGCCGACGCCGATGGAGTCATGGGTAAACACGAAGATCACCGGCAACTCCATGATCGCCGCCAGGCGGATCGGCGGTTTCATGTAGTCGCTGAACACCAGGAAGGTCGAGGTGTACGGGCGCAGGTAGGACAGCGCCATGCCGTTGGCAATGGCGCCCATGGCGTGTTCGCGGATACCGAAGTGCAGGTTGCGCCCGCTGTAGTCATCCGCGCTGAAACGCCCGGCACCGTCGAAGGTGAGGTTGGTCTTGGTCGAGGGCGACAAATCCGCCGAACCGCCCAGCAACCATGGAATCTGTTGGGCGAAGGCATTCAATACCTCGCCGCCCGAAGCACGGCTGGCGACGCCTTTGGCATTGGCGGCAAAGTCTTGCAGGTGCGCTTGCCATTGTTCGGGCATTTCCCCGGCGCGCATGCGTTGCAGTTCATCGGCCCGTTGCGGGTCGAGGGCCGCCAGGGTCTGGTTCCACTCGGCGTACAGCGGCTCGGCGCGTTCGTAAAGGGCATCGCGCAACACTGTGCGAGCCTCTTCGGGCACGAGAAAACTTGAATCCTGTGGCCAGCCATAGGCGGCCTTGGTCAGGCGAATTTCGTCCTCGCCCAGTGGCTCGCCATGGGCCGCAGCGGTGTTGTGTTTGTGCGGTGAGCCGTAGCCGATCACGCTGTCCACCACGATCAAGGTGGGGGCGCCGGTGTTGGCCTTGAACGTTTCCAATGCCACGCTCAAAGCCTGCAAGTCATTGGCATCGGTGACATGCACGGTGTGCCAGCCATAGGCCCGGAAGCGTTGGATCACGTCTTCACTGAACGCCAGCTCAGTGTGGCCCTCGATGCTGATGGTGTTGTTGTCGTAGATCCAGCACAGGTTATCGAGCTTCAAATGCCCGGCCAGGGACGCGGCTTCGCTGCTGATGCCTTCCATCATGTCGCCGTCACCGCACAGGGTGTAGACGTCGTAGTCAAACAGTACCTGGCCGTCGCGGTTGAAACGCTGGCCCAGCCAACGCTCGGCCATGGCCATGCCCACGCTGTTGGCGCAGCCCTGGCCCAACGGGCCGGTGGTGGTTTCCACGCCGGTGGTCATGCGGTACTCGGGATGGCCTGGGGTCTTGGAGCCGATCTGCCGGAACTGCTTGATATCGTCCAGGCTGACGGCCGGCTGGCCTGAGCGCTGGCCATGGGCATCGATCTCCACCACACCGGCCAGGTGCAACAGCGAATACAGCAGCATCGAGGCATGCCCCACCGACAATACAAAACGGTCACGGTTGGGCCAGTCGGGATGCTCGGGGTGATAACGCAGGAAGCGACTCCACAACGTATAACCCACCGGGGCCAGGCCCATGGGCGTGCCCGGATGACCCGAATTGGCCTTCTGCACGGCATCCATGGCCAGGGTTCGTAGGGTGTTGATGCATTGGGTGTCGGCAGCGGTGGCAACGTGATTCATAAAACCGTTCTCCCTGGGGTGGCGATCTACAGTTGAGGGCAGGGTGGGGCAAAGGTTTGATCCCATCGCATGCGCCGCGACGAACGGGATGCGAATGATCTCAAACATGACAAGACCGGTTGGAATGGGCTAGCTTCAAGGGCGTAGACCATCGATCAATTTGTGGAGGTACGCCATGCCAGTGAAACACGACCTGTATCAGGACTTGGGGTTGAGCAAGGAAGTTGTTCACGAACGCAGGGCGCAGGACAAACGGTTGGATTCGTTGCTCACCCAATATGATGCTGCCGACGGGGAGGTGCTGGCGGCGGAAAAAGCCAGTGCCAGCGATGAGGAGGTGGAAAAGCTGAAGAAGAAACGGCTATTGGTCAAAGACGAAATTGTGGGGCGGCTGGGTTAAGCGATCCCTCGCCACATATTTGGAATGTGCATATTTGTTCAGAATTGTCTGGAGGACAAATGCCCTTTCACTCCTTATGATGCGCCCCGTCCACTCGGCTCTGGGGCTTGTTGCGGCGCAAGGATTGCGTTGTTGAGCCGGGTGGGCATCCTCAGAATTCATGCAACACGGGGCTGAATCGGTCGGCTGCAAATGCTGCCTGTGGGAGCTGGCTTGCCTGCGATGGCGGCCTTCCAGGCGACGCCTATCCACCTGACACCCCCGCAATCCAAATGTGGGAGCTGGCTTGCCTGCGATGACGGCCTGGCAGCCGACACTTATCTACCTGACGCGCCGCAGTCCAAATGTGGGGCTTGCTCGCGAAGGCGGCCTGGCAGGCGACACAGTTGGATTGTGTACATATCCATTGCTGCGGTAACGGCCGCTTAGGGTTCCGCCCTGACGGCGTCTTACTTTTGAAAAGCGCAAAAGTAAGCAAAACGCTCTTGCCCCACCACTCGGCACCTCGCCTGGGCTCGGTGTGCCCGAACACAGTCTTGAATCCGTGGGCCGCCGCCACGCGCCATCCATGGCGCGGGGCGGCTAACCCGGCGTCCTGCCGGGTTACCCACGAATTCAAGCCTGCGTTCGGCCAGCGTGGTTTAACGGGGCGCTTGAGATCAAGATCAAAAGCAGAGCAAGATCAAGAGCGACTCGCTTCGCATCGTGGTTACCATCAAGGCCGTGGCGCCTGGCGTTCAGTCATTTCAACAGCGTTTCAACGCATATATCCATAGAGCGCTGCTGCGTCTGCTCATACAACTGCAACTCATCAATCGTCCTGCGCCCCAGCGCTTGCTCAAAAGCCGCGCGGTTGGAGTTGCCCGCGTAGTGACTCTGCGCTCCATCCCCCAGGTTTGACTGGAAGATCCCCGCCGCACTGACCGGCAGAAAATCCTCGTACACCAGCGGTTCCACCTCCACATGGCCGGCGTTGACCAGCCCCTCCAATGTGCGGGGCTGGTCGGCCTGGCCGCGTGCTGCCAGGCCTTTATCGGTCGCGAAGTAGCGGAAATACGCCAAGCCTTGCTCGCGCATGTGCGGGTAGTTATCGGGGAAGGCTTGAAAGTGCTGCGCCATCAATTGCACATAGCGCTCGGCGTTGGCTTCATTGGGGAAGGTGCCGAGTTCATCGCGGGCGGCGTTCAGCAGTTGGTCGTACAGGGCGCGGCCTTTGGGCGTGAGCGCGACGCCGCGTTGTTCGATTTCGCCGAAGCGCGCGCTGTGGCTGCCGTGGGCATCGGTGAAGGCGATGGGTTCGTCCAAGGCCTTGAAGCTGGTCTGGCGTAGCAGGATCGGGCACTGGCGCCGAGGTGGGCCTTCGATCACGGCTTTGGGGGTGATGCCTTTGCCGGGCATCGCCGCCTGCACCTGGTCGATGTCCAGGGTGCGTGGGGTGAGGTGGTTGATGTGCGGGCCCTTGAAGGCGACGACGTCGGCGATCAGGCGGTGCTGGTCGCTGAGTTGCTGATACTGGGCACCCGTGACCGTGGCAGTGTGGTGCCAGCGGAACGTCTCCAGGGCCTGGCGGATAAAGGCCTCGGCGTCGCTGGCATTCAGGCCGCCTTGGGTTTGTGCTTGTTCGATCAAGGCCAAGGCTTCGGCGGTGAAGATCGAGCGCTTGGCCAGGGCGTTTTCGGCGAAGGCGCGCAGGTCGGGGTTTTCGATCAGTTCCAGGCGCAGCAATGAGGTGAACACGCGAAACGGGCTGGTTTGCAGCGCGTGTTCATGCACGGCGCGAAAGGCGGTGGAGTGCACGGGCACGCCGGCGGGGGTGAGGTCGTAGTAGCCCACCGGTTGCATGCCCATCACCGCGAATAAGCGGCTGATGGTTGCCAGTTCCGCAGCGGTGCCCAGGCGGATGGCGCCGTGGCGCTCCATGTACAGGCGCTGGATTTCGCCGGTACGTTGCAGTTGATGCGCCAGGCCTGGTTCGCTGTCGAGCACGCGGGCATTGGTCTGGGCCACCAGCTCCAGCAGCGCGCCATACAAGGGCACTTCATCTCGATACATGTCGGACATGGCCTTGGAAAAGCCCTTGCGGATCTCGTCGGGGCTGACATGGGCGGTGGCGTGCATAGAAAAATTCCTGATGACTGGAGCGATGATCGTGGCCTTTGCCCGATTTTGTTGAGCGGCCGGCCGGCTTGCAAACGAAGATTCCTCTGGACTTCATTCTGCAAATGAATGAGTTGGCCCTGCGTCCAAGTCTTCATGTGCACGCGGAGGTCTTGCGCTCTACACTGCGCCTCACTGTGTAGGTGAAGGAGGATCCGATGACGGCCAAACCCGCAACCAACCTGCTGGGCACCCTTGAAGGCCAGCGCCTGGCAACGCAACACGCCGAACGTTGGCGCGAGTGGGGGCCGTACCTGAGTGAACGCCAGTGGGGCACGGTGCGCGAAGACTACAGCGCCGACGGTGACGCCTGGGCCTACTTCCCTCATGAACACGCTCGCAGCCGCGCCTATCGCTGGGGCGAGGACGGGTTGGCCGGTTTCAGTGACAAGGCCCAACGCTGGTGCCTGGGCCTGGCGCTGTGGAACGAGCGCGATGCAATCCTCAAGGAGCGTCTGTTTGGCCTCAACAACGCCGAAGGCAACCACGGTGAAGACGTCAAGGAGCTGTACTTTTTCGTCGATGGCGTACCGAGCCATGCCTACATGCGCATGCTCTACAAATACCCCCATGCGGCCTTTCCGTACGCCGACCTGATCGCCGAAAACGCCCGTCGTGGGCTGGATGATGCCGAGTATGAAATCCTTGATACCGGTGTGTTTGCAGACAACCACTACTGCGACGTCAGTGTCGAATACGTCAAGCATCAGCCCGACGATATTTTCATGCGCGTCACCGTGCAGAACCGTTCGGACCAACCCACACGCCTGCAGGTGCTGCCCCAGCTCTGGGCGCGCAATGACTGGAGCTGGACCTTCGATGCACCCAAGCCCAGCTTGAGGCTGGACGTTGATCGGGTGCTGGCCCGTCATCATGAACTTGATGACCGCTGCCTCAGTGCCTGGGGCCAGGACGGCGTGCAGTGGCTGTTCTGTGAAAACGAAACCAACCAGCCCAAACTGGACGGGCAACCGGCGCCGGGGCCGTTCAAGGATGGCATTAACGATTATGTGGTGGGCGGGGTCGAGTCGGCGATTCGCCGGGACGCGGGCACTAAAGTGGCCGCGCATTTCACCCTTGAACTGGCGGGCCAGGAAAGCAAAACCCTCTACCTGCGCTTTGCGCCTCTGGACGCGCCAGACGTCAATGCACGCAAGCTATTCGAACAGCGCCGCCAGGAGGCCGATGACTTCTACGCGGTCTTGCAACAGGGCATCGCTGATGAAGATGCGCGCAATGTGCAGCGCCAGGCCCTGGCCGGCCTGCTGTGGTCCAAGCAGTTGTACTATTTTGACGTGAACCAGTGGCTCGACGGTGACCCGGCCCAGCCTGCGCCACCGCCCGAGCGCTTGCACATCCGCAATACCCATTGGCGGCATCTGTCCAACTTCGACATCCTGTCCATGCCCGACACCTGGGAATACCCCTGGTACGCCTCCTGGGACCAAGGCTTCCAGGCGGTGGCCATCGCGCTGATCGACCCTGGTTACGCCAAGCAACAGCTGTTGTTGCTGGTAAAGGATCGCTTCATGCACCCCAACGGCCAATTGCCGGCCTACGAATGGCGCTTTGACGACGCCAACCCGCCCGTGCATGCCTGGGCCAGCTGGCGCGTGTATCAGCAGGACAAGGCGCTGACCGGCGTGGGCGACATGGATTTCCTGGAGCGGATCTTTCACAAGCTGCTGTTGAATTTCTCTTGGTGGGTCAACCGCAAGGATGCCGAGGGCCGCAACCTGTTCCAGGGCGGTTTTCTGGGCCTGGACAATATCGCCTTGTTCGACCGCTCGGCCCCGTTGCCGCCGGGCTACCAGTTGGACCAGGCCGACGGCACCGCCTGGGTGGCGGCTTATGCCCTGGACCTGATGCGCATCGGCCTGGAGTTGGCCAAGCGTAATGTGGTGTACGTGGACATTGCCGTGAAGTTTTTCGAGCATTTCCTCTACATCGCCGGCGCCATCAACCGCGTCGATGACAGCGCCGAAGGTTTGTGGGATGAGCAGGACCAGTTTTTCTACGACGTGCTGCACCGCCCTGATGGCCAGAGCGAACCGGTGCGCCTGCGCTCCATCGTCGGGTTAATGCCGCTGTTCGCGGTGCTGGTGCTGGAACAGCGCGAGCACGAAGGCCTGGAAGGCTTGCGCGAGCGCCTGCTGGGTTTTATGCATCATCGGCCGGACCTGGCCAGGCTGGTTTCGCGCTGGACCGAACCGGGGCAGGGCAACCGCCTGTTGCTGGCGCTGCTGCGCGGTGAACGCACCAAGGATTTGCTGCGGCGCATGCTCGATGACCAGGAGTTCTTGTCGGCCTTTGGCGTGCGCGCCCTGTCCAAGGCGTTCGCCGAGCAGCCCCTGGCGCTGAAGATGAATGGCGACACCTTGTGCGCGCGCTACCAGCCGGGTGAATCCGACTCACGCTTGTACGGCGGCAACTCCAATTGGCGCGGGCCGCTGTGGATGCCGGTGAATTACATGCTGATTGAATCGTTGCGCGAGTTTCATCGCTATTACGCGGAGCATTTTTCCGTGGAGTACCCGACGGGCAGTGGGTATCTGGCGTCATTGGAGGAGGTGGCTGACAGCCTCAGCGGGCGGCTGACGCGGTTGTTTCTCAGGGATGAGAACGGTGTGCGGCCGTCGATGGCGGGGTATGCGCAATTGCAGGAGGACCCGGCCAGTCGTGACCTGGTGTTGTTCCATGAATATTTTCATGGGGAGACAGGGCGAGGGTTGGGGGCTTCACACCAGACAGGCTGGAGCGCGTTGGTGGCGTTACTGTTACAACCAAAACCCTGAGCACCCAAGCGGATTCGCTTTTCTGTGGAAGCTGGCTTGCCTGCGATACAGGCGCCGCGGTGTGTCCGGAAAAGGGAGTGGATGCCATCGCAGGCAAGCCAGCTCCCACAGGGGATCTTCATTCACTGCGAGAATGCAGGCAAAAAAAATCCCGCCTGGTGAGGCGGGATCAGCATTCAGGGTTGCCCTTGAATCAGGAAGGGAACAGCTCGCTCAGCTTCATCGCCAGCATCATGTCGCCTTCGGCGCGCAGCTTGCCGCCCATGAACGCCTGCATGCCGTCGGTGGAGCCGTCGACGATGCCTTCCAGGGTTTCGCTGTCCATCACCAGAGTGACCTGAGCGTCAGGGTTTTCGCCTTCTTTGAGTTCGCAGGTCTTGTCCTTGACCACCAGCGAGAAATTCTTGCTGTCGTCGATACGGAAACCGAACACCAGGTCCAAGCCTTCGGCAGCGCTTGGGTTGAATTTGGCTTTCATTGCTTCTACGGCTTTAGCTACGTCAGTCATGGTTTCGATCCTTAAGGGTAGAGTCCAGTGACCTTGGGGTCACGGTTGGCCGCAGTTCATCGGAAAGTGATGAGCTGCGGCGCCTTCAACAGTTGCAAGTGGGCGTGACTGTTGAAGGAAGCCAGTGCCACCTCGCGACCACGGAACTTCAGTTGGTTGAGCGAGGTGTTAACAATTTGCCAGTTCATTTCGAAGGCCTGGGCGGCAGGCATTCGGGTAATCAGGTGGAGCAGGGCGGTGATGGTGCCGCCGGAGGTGAATACGGCGATTTTGTCGGTGTGGTTCGCGGCTTCAAGGATGCGCTGCAAGCCACCCTGGACCCGCTCGACAAACCCCAGCCAGCTTTCCAGCCCCGGCGGATCATAGGTGCCGGCCAGCCAGCGTTCGATGATCAGGGCGAAAATGCGCTGGAACTCGCTGCGGTTCTGCGGGCCATTGCGCAGGATATGCACGGCATTCGGTTCACTGCTGAGCAGGTCGGGCAACAGGCCCCGAATAATCGCTTCGCCGTCGAACTCGTTGAACGCGCTGTCGGTTTCCAGCGCCGGCACCGGCAAACCCAGGGCGCTGTACTGATCGAACGTGGCGCTGGCGGTGTGCTGCTGGCGACGCAGGTCGCCGGCGATGCAGCGGTCAAACGCAATGCCCAGGTCTGCCAGGTGGCGACCGAGCACTTGCGCTTGTTCCACGCCAATGGGCGAGAGGACGTCGTAGTCGTCTTCGCCGAAGGAGGCCTGGCCATGTCGAATCAGATAAATGCTGCCCACGTCCGTTTTCCCGGTACGTTGAAAGTCTGGCGAGGTTATGAGGATGCCTGCGAGCTGTCAATGAAAAAACATACGCTTGTTTTAAAAGCGCGTTGGAGCCCGCCTGCTGGCGGTTTGATCACTGGCTCCTTCGCGGTGGCGTCGGTATGCTGGGGCCATCCGCGCCTGGCGCAGTGCTTTTTTTAAGGAGACATATGGATTTTTTGGCCGAATACGCGAGCTTTCTGGCGAAGACCGTCACCCTGGTGGTCGCTATTCTGGTGGTACTGATCAGCTTTGCAGCCTTGCGCAGTAAAGGTCGTCGTAAATCCGCCGGCCAATTGCAGGTCAGCAAGCTGAATGATTTTTACAAGGGATTGCGCGAGCGCCTGGAGTCGAGCCTGCTCGACAAAGACCAGCTCAAGGCCCTGCGCAAGTCCGAAAGCAAAGCCGAAAAGAAGAAAGACAAGAAGAAGCCCGAGGCCAAGCCACGGGTATTCGTGCTGGATTTCGACGGTGACATCAAGGCCTCGGCCACCGAAAGCCTGCGCCATGAAATCACCGCGCTGCTGAGCCTGGCCACGCCCAAGGATGAAGTGGTGCTGCGCCTGGAAAGCGGCGGCGGCATGGTGCACAGCTATGGCCTGGCCTCTTCGCAATTGGCGCGTATCCGCCAGGCCGGCGTGCCATTGACTGTGTGCATCGACAAAGTGGCGGCCAGCGGCGGCTACATGATGGCGTGCATCGGCGAGAAGATCATCAGCGCTCCCTTCGCCATTCTCGGTTCCATTGGCGTGGTGGCGCAGTTGCCCAACGTCAATCGCCTGCTGAAAAAACACGACATCGACTTTGAAGTGCTGACTGCCGGTGAATACAAGCGCACGCTCACAGTGTTCGGCGAAAACACCGAGAAGGGCCGGGAGAAGTTCCAGGAAGACCTGGACATCACCCACCAACTGTTCAAGAACTTCGTCTCGCGCTACCGCCCACAGTTGGCGATTGACGAGGTGGCTACCGGTGAAGTGTGGCTGGGCGTCGCCGCACTCGACAAGCAACTGGTCGATGAGCTGCAAACCAGCGACGAATACCTGGCCACCAAGGCCAAGACCGCCGAAGTGTTCCACCTGCACTATGCCGAGCGTAAGAGCCTGCAAGAGCGCGTGGGCCTGGCGGCCAGCGGTTCGGTAGACCGGGTGCTGTTGACCTGGTGGAGCCGCTTGACCCAGCAACGGTTCTGGTAACCCAGTACTGAAAACCAGGTAATCCCTTGTCGATCGTTCCCACGCGGAGCGTGGGAACGATCATGTCAGGTCAAACGGGGTTTAATCGAGTCCGCCAATTGCGTAAGGATCAGGCAGCACGACACCGCCCCGGCATCCAGAACGCCGAGGGAACGCTCGCCTAAGCGACTGGCCCGGCCAATCTTGGCCACCAGGTCTTTGGTCGAATCCCGCCCTTGAGAAGCAGCGCTTTTCATCGCATCGAGTGCATCGTTGAACGAAGCCCCCGACGCCTGCGCCCGTTCAAAGGCTTCTACCGCCGGAATCAATGTATCCATCAAGCACTTGTCGCCCACGCCCGCTTCGGTGATGTCCTGCAACGAGGTCAAGCCGCCGCGCAGCAGGTGGGCGAAGGTGGCGGCGTCGATGTCTTCACGGCCGCGCACTTCGTCGGCCATGCCGATAAACAGGCTGCCATACAACGGGCCCATGGAGCCGCCGATGCCTTCCATCAGGCTCAAGGTCAGTTCGTCCAGGGCTTCGGCCAGGGTCAGTTGGCGGCCTTCGATCGTGCGGCCGCAATGGGCAAAGCCCTTGGCCATGTTGATGCCATGGTCGCCATCGCCTATGGCGCCGTCGACTTCGCTGAGGTACTCACGGTTGGCCACGATGACGCGGACCAGGTCGGCGACGATGGCGCTGCCATCATGGGTGGAAAAATGCTGGCTCATGGTTCACTCCGCCTGGGTCATGCCGATGGAGCGGCAGGGTTGGTCGATCAGGGTTTTCAGCACGGCGTCGAGGCCGAGCAGGGTCAAGGTCACGCCCATCATTTCCAGGGAAGTGAAGTAGTTGCCCACGTAGCAACGGTGAATCTTCAAGCCTTTGGCCTGGAGCTGCTTTTCGACCTCGGCGTAGAAAATATACAACTCCATCACCGGCGTGGCGCCAAGGCCAGAGACCAACACCACCAGGCTGTCGTCCTGGCTGAAATCGCGGTCGGCGAGGATCGGCGCGAGCATGCGCTCGGCCATGGCCGCGGCCGGCTCGATCGGGACGACTTCAATGCCCGGTTCGCCATGATGGCCGATACCCAATTCCATCTGGCCGTCGGGAATCTGGAAATTGGGCTTGCCCACCGCGGCGATGGTGCAGGGCGTAAGGCCGATACCAATCGAGCGGCAGTGGTCGACGGTTTTCTGCGCCACCCGAATCACGCCGTCCAGGTCGTAATGCTGGGCAGCGGCGGCACCGCCGATCTTCCACATGAAGATTTCCCCGGCCACGCCGCGACGCTTGGCGATGTCGGCCTTGGGCGCGGACGCCACGTCGTCGTTGGCGACCACCGTGCGGATGCGCATGTCTTTGCTGGCGGCCATTTTCATCGCCAGCTTCACGTTCATGTTGTCGCCCGCGTAGTTGCCATACAGGCAGGCAACGCCTGCACCATGGTCGGCGGCGCGGAAGGCGTCGAAAAAGCTTTTGGCGGTGGGCGAGGAAAAAATCTCGCCGACGGCCACCGCATCCACCAGGCCTGGGCCAACATAGCCGAGGAACGCCGGCTCATGCCCGGAGCCGCCGCCGGTGACAATGCCGACGCGGCCTTGGGCGGATGGCCTGGCCTTGACGATGACCCGTGGGTTGCTCTCGTACTGGCGCAGTTCGGGGTGCGCGACCAGGATGCCGCGCAGCATGTCTTCGACCACTTGGTCGGGATCGTTGATGACTCGATTCATAACGCGGGTTCCTGTTGTTTTTATTAACTGTAGGAGCGAGCTTGCTCGCGAAAAACGCCAACGATGACGCGGGCTGTCTGATTCAGCGTGGCGGCCTTGAGTTCTTCGCGAGCAAGCTCGCTCCTACAGTAAAAGCGGTTGAGTAAACTTTCAGGGTTCGAGCACAACCTTCAGCGAGTTATCGCCGCGCTCCATCACTGCAAACGCTTGCTTGAAATCTGCCAGCGCAAACTTGTGGGTCACCACGTCGCGCATATCGATCTTGCGGTTGCCGATAAAGTCGATGGCCCTGGGGTACATATACGGCCCCAGGTGCGAGCCGAGGATATCCAGCTCCTTGCGGTCACCGATGATCGACCAATCCACCGTGGCCTCGTCATTGAATACGCTGAACTCCACAAAGCGTCCCAGCTTGCGCAGCATCGCCAGGCCCTGGTTCACCGCCTTGTGGTGCCCGGTGGCTTCGATATAAATGTCGCAGCCATAGCCATCGGTGATCTCGCGGATTTTCGCCAGCACATCGACTTCGGCCGGGTTCCACACTTCGTCGGCGCCCAGGCGCAGGGCGAGGGCGGCGCGTTCGGGTTTCATGTCCAGCACGATGAGCTTTTTCGGGTTGCGCAGCCGCACCGCGCCGATAATGCCCAGGCCCAGGGTGCCGGCGCCGGCGACTACCACGATGTCGTCATGGTCGACGTTGGCGCGTTCCGCCGCGTGCAGCGAGCAGGCCAAGGGTTCGATCAGGATCGCTTCATCGGGGGCGATGGATTCCGGCACTTTGTGGATGATGCCTTCCTTGGTGAAGATCATGTACTGGGCCATGGCGCCCTGCACATTGTTCTGA
The DNA here is from genome assembly GCF_021606625.1 of Pseudomonas sp. PA-4-8C. Classification (NCBI taxonomy): domain Bacteria; kingdom Pseudomonadati; phylum Pseudomonadota; class Gammaproteobacteria; order Pseudomonadales; family Pseudomonadaceae; genus Pseudomonas; species Pseudomonas sp. PA-4-8C. The sequence goes on along the minus strand of NZ_WKCD01000022.1, from coordinate 14,848 downwards.
AAGCCATACAGGTCGTGCTTTTGGCACATCCAGTACTGGCCGTGGTTACAGAAGCGGCAGCCCCAGCACGGCACGATCTGCTCGGAGATCACCCGGTCACCCACGGCCACGCCACGCTTCTCGGCGCCTGGTCCAAGGGCGACCACGCGGCACACGAACTCATGGCCGGGGATCATCGGTGGTTTCACGTAGCGCGGTTGCTCGGCATCGCCCCAGAACGACGGCGCGCCGCGATAGGTCTTGATATCGCCCATGCAAATGCCGCACAGCTCGACTTTGGTCAGGATCTCGTCGGGGCCGGGGGTGGGCACGTCGACGGTTTCCAGGCGGTAGTCTTCCGGGCCGTGGCAGACCACAGCCTGCATGGTTTTCGGGATACTCGGGGCGAGTTGTTCAGGTGTGCGTTCGGTGACAGTGGACATGACAAAACCTCACGACATAACGATGAATTACTGAATGCTGTAGCCGCCGTCGATCACCATGTTGGCGCCGGTGATCATCTGCGCGGCATCGCTGAGCAGGTACAGCGCCAGCCCGGCGATTTCTTCCGGCTGGGCAAAGCGACCTGCCGGGATCTGCAATTTGGCCCGCTCACCCACCTCGCCGGCCCAGGCTTTTTTACCCAGGGCGGTTTCGACGATGGTGGGGGAGATAGCATTGACGTTCACCTGCGGCGCCCACTCCATGGCCAATACTTTGGTCATGCCGACGATGGCGGCTTTGCTGGCGCAGTAGGCGACGTGACGGTCCAGGCCAATCACGGCGGCCTGGGACGCCAGGTTGACGATGCGCCCGCTGCCCTGGGCGATCATGTGCCTGGCGCAGGCCTGAGCCATGAAAAAGCTGGCCTTGAGGTTGATGTCCAGGGTGGTGTCCCAGGCGCTTTCGCTGACCTCGATGGCCTTGTCCAGCAGCACCACGCCTGCGCTGTTGATCAGGTAATCCAGGCGTTGGAAGTGTGCGAACACCTTGTCGACGGTCGGTTGTATCTGGTCGATCTTTCCGAGGTCGACGGCAATGCCCAGGTGCCCGGCACCCAGGCTAGCGGCCACCTCGACCACGGCCGGGTCACGGTCCAGCAGCGCCACCCGGGCGCCGCGTTCCGCCAGCAAGGTGGCGCAGGCCAGGCCGATGCCGGCGGCGCCACCGGTGATCACCGCGCAACGGCCGCTGAGGTCGAAGGCTTGGTTCCAGAAACCAGACATGAATGACTCCTCGTTCCCACGCTCTGCGTGGGAATGCCGCGTGGAACGCTCTGCGTTCCGATGTTAAGTGACGCGGAGCGTCACGGGATGCGTTCCCACGCGGAGCGTGGGAACGATCAAAAGCCACTGACTACTTACCGCCGCTGACTTGCTTGTACAGCGCATCCGCATTGGCATTGGTCACCGGCACCCAGGGCAGGATGTAGTTCTTGGCCGTGCCGTCGGCCCATTTCAGGTCCTTGGCATAGCGCTCCCAAATCACCGATTGCGGCTTGTAGTCTTCGCCGGCCAGGGCCCGCAGTGCTACGTCCAGCGCGCCTTGGGACTGGGCCTGGGCGTCCTGCAGGAAGGTGGTGACTTCGTCCTTTTTCGCCGCCTGGATCGCATCCGGCATGCCATCGATGGAGGTGACGGGCACGTCCTTGGAGGTGAGGCCATGGGACTTCAGCGCCTGCACGGCGCCCAGGGCCATGTCGTCGTTCTGAGCGATCACACCGTTGATGCCTTTGGGGTGGGCGTTGAGCCAGTCTTCGGTGAGGGTCATGGCCTGGGCGCGGTCCCAGTTGGCGGTTTTCTTCTCAATGATCTTGATGTCCGGGTGTTTGCCCAGCACTTCCAGTTCGCCCTTTTCCCGGTCGATCTGCGCCGACTGGCCAATCGGGCCCTGGATGATCACCACGTTGCCCTTGCCATTGAGCCTGTCGACCATGGCCTGGGCCTGCAGACGGCCGCCTTCCACGTCGTCGTTACCCACATACGGCACGCTGGCATCGGCTACTTTCGTATTGGAGGCGATGACCACCACGTCGTTGCTCATGGCGGCCTTGACGGTGCCGACGCCGGCCTTGGTATCAATCGGCACGAACAGAATCGCGTCGTAGCGTTGGGTCACCATGTTTTCGATCTGGTTGTTCTGGGTCAGGGCGTCGTAGTTGCCGTCGAACACGGTCAACTGCACGGTGCCATCCTTGACAGCCGGGTGTTCTTTGAGCTCGCGGACCCAGTTCTGCATGAACTGGCCCTTGAGGCCATAGACGGCTGCGCCGATCTTGTAGGTCTTGCCATCGGCTGCCAGGGCAATGCTGCTGGCGAGCAGGGAGAGGGCCGCCGCGGCGGCCAGGGTGGTACCCAGTTTCATAAGTAGAACTCCGGTTATTGTTATGGGTCGTTCTTCAGCGTTTCTTCTTGCGCCATACGTCGATCAGGACTGCGAACACGATGATCAGGCCCTTGGCGACTTGCTGGTAATAGGAGGACACACCGAGCAGGTTGAGGCCGTTGTTGATCACGCCGATCAACAGTGCCCCGAACAAAGTGCCGACAATGCTGCCGGTGCCGCCAGACAAGCTGGTGCCGCCGATCACCACCGCGGCAATCGCGTCCAGCTCATAGGAAACCCCGGCCTGGGGCAGGGCAGAGGTGGTGCGTGCCGACAGCACCACGCCGGCCAACCCGGCGAGCAGGCCCGAGACCACGTACACCGAGAACATCACTTTGCGCACGCCAATGCCGGAGGTGCGCGCGCTTTTTTCATTGCCGCCCACCGCATACACATAACGGCCGTAGGTGGTGTAGCGCAGCACCATCCAGAAAATCAGCGCGACCACGGCGAAGATGATGATCGGCACGCCCACCGGGCCGACCTTGCCGATGCCCAGGGCCAGGTAGGCGTCGGGCAGGTCGGTGATTGGGCTGCCATCGTTGAGGATAAAGGTCATGCCCCGGGCGATGCTGAGCATGCCGAGCGTGGCCACGAACGGCGGGATCGACAGGTTGGCGATCATAAAGCCGTTGACCACCCCGAGCATCGCGCCGGCAAACATCCCCGCGCTGACCGCCGCCAACAGGCCATAACCCTGGGTGGCGACCATGGCGCTGCACAAGCCGGCGAACGCCAGGATCGACCCCACCGACAGGTCGATGCCCTTGGTCAGGATCACATAGGTCATGCCCACGGCGAGAATGCCGTTGATGGAGGTCTGGCGCAGGATGTCCATCCAGTTGCGCCAAGTCATAAAGTATTCGCTGGAAAACGCCATTACCACGCACAGCAGGATAAACACCAGCGGCAGGCCGAAGCGGTCGAGGGACAGGCGCAGGCGGTTACGCGGCGCGGCGGTAACGGGGGCGGCGATGGTTTTGGCATTCATGAGGCAAGACTCAACAAGGCTTCCTGGGAAAGGGCGGTGTCGGTGCTGACGGTGACCAGCCGGCCGCCTTTGAAGACGGCGATGCGATCACTCAAATGCAGCAGCTCCGGGGCTTCCGACGACACCACAATGGCTGCACCGCCGGCCCGCACGAACTGGTCGAGCAGGTGGTAGATCTCCTGTTTGGCGCCTTCGTCGATACCGCGGGTGGGTTCATCGCAGAGCAGGCACACCGGCTCGGTGGACAGGCATTTGGCGAGCACCACCTTTTGCTGGTTGCCGCCGCTCATGGACGCCACCGGCAGCTCCAGGGAGCTGGTCTTGATCTGCAGGCGCTTGACCATGTCTTCGGCCAGTTGCGCTTCCTTGCGTGCGTTGATCAGCGACCAACTCGACAAGCGCTTATAGGCCGACAGTGCAATGTTGGACAGGATGCTGCCGGTCAGTACCAGGCCGCTGTCCTTGCGGTCTTCGGTGACCAGCGACATGCCGGCGTCGATGGTCGCCTTCGGCTGGCCGATGGGCATGGGTTTGCCTTGCAAGGTAACGCTGCCGGAATCCGCCACGGTCAGGCCGTAGATGCAATTGAGGAATTCACTGCGCCCGGAACCCATCAGCCCATAAATGCCGAGGATCTCGCCACGGCGCAGTTGCAGGCTGATGTCGTGGAATTCACCGTTGCGGCTCAGGTTGTCGACTTGCAGGCAGGTGCTGGCCGCACATTCGCGGCCCACCTTGTGGTCGATGCGCGTCAGTTCCTGGCCGACAATGCCGCGCACCAGGTGGTCGCGGTCGATATCGGCCATGCGCCCGCTTTCCACAAAGGCGCCATCACGGAAGATGCTGTAGTCGTCGGCGATCTGCGCCAGTTCGCTCAGTCGATGGGACACGTACACGATGCCGGCACCGCGTGCGGTAAGGCGGCGAATGGCCTTGAACAGGGTTTCGGCCTCGCGCTCGCCGATGGCCGAGGTAGGCTCGTCCATGATCATCACCTGGCAGTCATGGCTGAACGCCTTGGCGATTTCCACCAGTTGCATCTGCGCCACGCTCAAGCGGTGCATGGGGCTGGTGGCGTCGACGTCGAACTCCAGGCTTTCGAGCAGTTCGCGGGTGCGGCGGTTGAGGGCCTTGCTGTCGACGATGCAACCGGCGCGGCGCGGTTCGCGGCCCAGCCAGATGTTTTCGGCGACGGTCATGTAGGGGATGGGTTCCAGCTCCTGGGTGATCATCGCGATTCCGGCGGCCAAGGCGTCACTCGGGCGATTGAACTGCACCGGTGCGCCGTTGAGCAGAATGCTGCCGGCGTCACGTTGGGTGATGCCCATCAGGATGCTCAGGAAGGTCGACTTGCCGGCGCCGTTGCCGCCGCACAGGGCGTGGACGCTGCCGGCGCGCAGAGCAAGGCGCCCGTCACGCAGGGCGGGCACCCCGGCATAAGCCTTGGCGACATGTTCAGCCTGGAGCAGTAATGGCGTGGCCATCGGCGTGTCCTCGTGCTGTGAATTCTTATTAGGTCGCACAGTCATGTTTCGCTGTGATCATATGTTTATCAAATGAAATTCTGATCAGTCAATCTCTTTCACTTAAAAGGTGTGATTCTCATCTGTGAGCCGTTGATTGCTTTTATATAGGGCTTTGACTGGCGGGTCAGCTAAATCTCGCTTGACAGGAAGGGGTGAATGCTTGCGAAATGTGTGAGAGATATTTCACTAAGTGATCATTTGATCAGTGGAGCCAGGCGCCATGAACACACCTTTCCCGGTGGCTATCGGTTGTGATGAAGCGGGTTTTGAGCTCAAAGAGCTGTTGAAGCGCCATATCGAGGGGTTGGGGTACCCGGTGACCGACTTCGGTACTCATTCCATGGCGCCGGTGCTGTACCCAGACATCGCCCTGGCCGTGGCCACGGCCATCAATGCCGGGCAACAGCGCCTAGGTGTGCTGGTGTGCGGCACCGGGATTGGCATGGCCATCTCCGCCAACAAGGTGCTGGGCATTCGTGCGGCCCAGGCCCATGACACCTATTCGGCGGAGCGGGCGCGCAAGAGCAACGATGCGCAAATCCTCTCCATCGGTGCGCGGGTCATCGGCGCGGAGTTGGCCAAAAGTATCGTCAGTGCGTTTTTGGCCTCGGAGTTCGAAGCGGTGCGGTCCGGGGCCAAGGTCGAGCGCATCAATGCGATCGAGCGTGATGGGCATCAGTAGTGGACGGCGCAGGGCAAGAGTCGGGAGAATGCGCCTTTGACGCCGAAACGGAAGCCCGTCCCCATGAGTGACAGTACCCAGCGCATGGCCAGTGATATCGATCAGATGACCGAAGTGGCGATGCTCTATTACCTTGAGAACGTCACTCAGGAGGCCATTGCCAAGCGCTTTGACCTGTCGCGGGCCAAAGTCAGCCGCCTGCTCAAGCGTGCGCGCGATGAAGGGATTGTCGAGGTGCGCGTGTTGCAGCACCCGGCGATGAACAACGAGCTGGAGCGGGCGTTGGTAGAGCGCTTCAAGCTTGACCGCGCCTTGATCGCCGTCGACCACAGCGACCCCGACACCCAGCGCTCGGCGGTCGCCAGCCTGGTGGCCAACTACCTCAACAAGACCCTGGGCGACGGCATGATCGTGGCCGTGGGCATGGGGCGTAACGTCGGCGCGGTGGCCGACAACGTGTTTCTGCCGGTAACCCGCAACTGCACCTTCGTGTGTGCCATCGGCGGTTCGCTCAAGGCCGGCGAATACATGAACCCTGACCACATCTGCCGACGCCTGGCCCTGCGCTTTGGTGGCGAGAGTGAAAGCCTCTACGCTCCGGCGCTGGTGGCCAACCCGGAGCTGCGTGGGGTGCTGATCAACAACGATACGGTGCGTTCGACCCTTGACCGCGCCCGCCGTGCCGATATTGCCCTGATCGGCATCGGCGACATGAGCGAGAACAGCAACATGGTGCGCATGGGCTGGTTCTCGCCCCAGGAAATCGCCCAGGCGCGCCTGTCTGGCACCGTGGGCGACATGATGGGCTATGACTTTATCGACATTCACGGCCAGCCGGCGGTCAACGCCATTCAAGGGCGAGTAATCGGGTTGACGGTGCAGGAGCTGTTTCGCATCCCGGATGTGGTGGCGATTGCCAGTGAAAACACCAAGGCGGCGGCGACTTTGGGGGCGTTGCGCTCGGGGGTGATCAATACGCTGGCCACCACTGTCACCAATGCCCACACCATCTTGGCGCTGGACGATGCCACTCGTAAAACCTGATACAGATCGTTCCCACGCTCCAGCGTGGGAACGCATCCTGTGACGCTCCGCGTCACCCTTGCGCGGGTGGGACGCGGAGCGTCAAAGGCGGCATTCCCACGCGGAGCGTGGGAACGATCAACACCGAGGTGCCTGCATCGCAGGCAAGCCAGCTCCCACAAGTATCGCTGTGCTTCTGATAGGGGCTTACAGGTTTTGTAATAGTTTTGCGCTGTGGGAATTTTGTATTTCAAATGTAGGATTCAAGTCCTTTTGTCATTTCAGGACTTGCATGAACACCCTCTCGGAGCCTCCCAGTCGTCTTTCCCCAAGACCACCGCTGTCGCTGTTTCCGCTCAAACACCCCGTATTCCGTCAACTAACCTTGTCCCGGTCGTACGACCGCACTTTGCCGTGCCTGGCGTTCTGAACACTTTAAAGACAGAGAATTTATAAATGGAATGGTTAGCGGATCCCACGGCCTGGCTCGGCCTTGCGACCTTGATTGTGCTGGAACTGGTGCTGGGTATCGACAACCTGGTGTTTATCGCGATCCTGGCGGACAAGTTGCCGCCGGAGCAGCGTGACCGTGCGCGGTTGATCGGCTTGTCCCTGGCGCTGTTGATGCGCCTGGGCCTGTTGGCGAGTATTTCCTGGTTGGTGACCCTGACCCAGCCGCTGTTCGAGGTGTTCGACAAGAGCTTCTCGGGCCGTGACCTGATCATGCTGTTCGGCGGTATATTCCTGTTGTTCAAGGCCACCATGGAATTGCATGAGCGCCTTGAAGGCCATGTGGCGCAGCACAAGGGCAACGTGGCTTACGCAATGTTCTGGCCGATCGTCGCGCAGATCGTGGTACTGGATGCGGTGTTCTCCCTCGACGCGGTGATTACCGCCGTGGGCATGGTCGACGAGCTGGCGGTGATGATGATCGCGGTGATCGTGTCCATCGGCCTGATGATCGTGGCGAGCAAGCCGCTGACCCGTTTCGTCAATGCGCACCCGACCGTGATCATGCTGTGCCTGGGCTTCTTGATGATGATCGGTTTCGCCCTGACCGCTGAAGGCTTGGGCTTCCATATTCCCAAGGGCTACCTGTACGCGGCCATTGGTTTCTCGATTCTGATCGAGGTGTTCAACCAGATCGCCCGCGCCCGTCGCAAGAAATCGGCACAGGGTGTGTTGCCTGTGCGTGAGCGCACTGCCCATGCGGTGATGCGCTTGTTGGGCGGTCGCAGCCTGGCGGTGGAAGAGGTGGGTGAAGAGGTCGCCGACCTGCTGGGTGAGCCGGATGCTGCGCAGGGCCCGCTGTTTGACCGACGTGAACGGGTGATGATCAGTGGTGTGCTGCAACTGGCCGAGCGGCCGATTCGCACCCTGATGACGCCAAGGGCCAAGGTTGACTGCATTGACCTGGCGGACGACGCCGAGACGATCCGTCTGAAACTGATGCACTCGTCCTACTCGCGCCTGCCGTTGATCCGTAACGGTGCGGTGGATGAGCCCCTGGGTTTTGTGCACAAGAAGGAGTTGCTCAAGGAGTACCTGGCCGGTAACGAGCCGAACCTGGAACACCTGGCGCGTCGGGCGATCAACCTGCTGGAGAGCTTTTCGATCCTCAATGCCCTGGAGCAGATGCGTCAGGAGTCCACCCACATCGCCTTCGTGATCAACGAATTCGGGGACTTCATGGGCGTGTTGAGCATGACGGACATTCTAGAGTCCATCGCCGGTGAATTGCCCGATGCCAGCGAAATCGAAGGGCCGGACATTGTCGAGGACGGCGATGGTTTCCGTGCCAATGGTGCCTTGAACCTTAACCTGGTGCGTCAGCGCACGGGCTTCAAGGCGGTGGCGACTGGGGATTATCAGACCTTGGCGGGTTTGGTGATGAGCCTGCTCGATCGCCTGCCGGTGGTGGGCGATAGCCTGGAGCATGAAGGCTGGCGTTTGACGGTGGCTGAAGTGGAGGAGCGTCGAGTGACACAGGTGCATTTGCGCCCTGGCGCGGGTCATAACGACTGAAGATGTCCTGCACAAACGGCGCTTGCTCTTCCAGAGGGCCGAAGCCTTTGAATTTTTCTACCAGGGCGCCATTCAGGTAGATCAGCAGCGTCGGGGTGCCTGTTACGTCAGGGTGCCTCGGCGTGTGCGCGCAATCGACTACCAGGCTCACGACTCTGGGATGCTTCCAGGCGTGCAGTTCGAACAAGGGCCCTGCCTGCACGCAGGCAGGGCAGTGTTCGGAAACAAACAGAATGAATACCGGGCGTGGTGTGTTCAGTAACCGTTCGAACGCCTTGGCGCTGGAAATTCTGCTCGTTGCAACGCCCATGATGATCCCCCCTTCAAGACGCAATCGTTTTTCCCAACGCTAAGCCCGCAGATGTGTAGCGTCTACTGTCAACCTTCACAGGTCTGCCGTACCGCTGCGACCCATGAGAGTGCGCAGTAACAGCGCTGTGGGGCCTTGAGTAGCAAGCCGTGGCAAAGATGCTGTCACGGCGTGGAATTATTCCAAGCGTTATCTTGCTGATCTCTAACGACTTTCACCCCGGCATATTTTTCCTTCAGGACCTGTGGCACACTTTCTGCTGTCTATTCCGTTGTTACATACCAAGTTCCGGTATAGCGGAATACACAATCCCTGGAGTGCTTGTCATGCATCACCGACCTTCCGTATTCAAAGCGTGTGTTTTTCTCGTCGTTGCATCGGCTTCCCTCGCCAGCGTGGTGCAGGCGGCGGACAGCAAGCTTGATGATGTGCTCAAGCGTGGGCACTTGATCGTAGGTACAGGTAGTACCAATGCGCCGTGGCACTTCCAGGGAGCGGATGGCAAGTTGCAGGGATTTGATATCGACATCGGCCGCATCGTGGCCAAAGGCTTGTTCAATGATCCGAGCAAGGTGGAGTTTGTGGTGCAGTCGTCTGACGCACGTATTCCCAACCTGCTCACCGACAAGGTCGACATGAGCTGCCAGTTCATTACTGTTACCGCCAGCCGTGCGCAGCAGGTGGCTTTTACCCTGCCGTACTACCGCGAAGGCGTCGGCCTGCTGCTGCCCAACAACAGCAAGTACAAGGAAATCGAAGACCTTCAAGCCGCAGGCGATGACGTTACTGTGGCCGTGCTGCAGAACGTGTATGCCGAAGAGCTGGTGCATCAGGCGCTGCCCAAGGCCAAGGTCGACCAGTACGACAGCGTTGACCTGATGTACCAGGCCGTGAACTCAGGCCGCGCCGATGCCGCCGCCACCGACCAGTCCTCGGTCAAATACCTGATGGTGCAGAACCCCGGTCGTTATCGCAGCCCGACTTATGCCTGGAGCCCGCAAACCTACGCCTGCGCGGTCAAGCGCGGCGACCAGGACTGGCTGAATTTCGTCAACACCGCGCTGCATGAAGCCATGACCGGTGTGGAATTTCCCACCTACAAAGCCTCGTTCAAGCAGTGGTTCGGCGTGGACCTGCCAGAGCCGGCGATTGGTTTTCCCGTGGAATTCAAGTGACCCGCAACAATAGGGGCGTGCCTGAACACGCCCCCTTCAGGTGCTGCTGACCATGAACTATCAGTTGAACTTTGCCGCCGTCTGGCGTGATTTCGACACCTTGCTGGCAGGGCTGGGCCTGGGCCTGCAGTTGGCGTTGCTGTCGATCGCCATCGGCTGCGTGATCGGCCTGTTGATGGCGTTTGCCATGCTCTCCAGGCACCGCGCGTTGCGTATTTTTGCCTCGGTGTATGTGACGGTGGTGCGCAATACCCCGATCCTGGTGTTGATCCTGTTGATCTACTTTGCCTTGCCCTCCCTGGGTATTCGCCTGGACAAGATCCCCTCGTTCATCATCACCCTGTCGCTGTATGCCGGTGCCTACCTCACCGAAGTGTTCCGCGCAGGCCTGGTGAATATTCCCAAGGGCTTGCGTGAAGCCGGCCTGGCCATCGGCCTGGGCGAAAATGGCGGATCCGCGCTTACATCACCGTGCCGGTGATGCTGCGCAACGTGCTGCCGGCGCTGTCGAACAACTTTATCTCGCTGTTCAAGGACACCTCCCTGGCCGCTGCGATCGCGGTGCCGGAGCTGACCTATTACGCCCGCAAGATCAACGTCGAAAGCTACCGGGTGATTGAAACCTGGCTGGTCACGACCGCGCTCTACGTGGCTGCCTGTTACCTGATTGCCATGCTGCTCCGTTACCTGGAACAGCGTTTGGCGATCCGTCGTTAAGGAAGGGTTTGCATGTACGAATCCCCCAGTTGGCTGCATGAATTGTGGATCGCCCGCGAAACGCTTTGGGCTGGCTTCCAGGCCAGTGTGGCGGTCTCGGCGCTGGCGATTATCTTTGGCACCCTGATCGGCATCGTCGCCGGGTTGATCCTCACCTACGGCAAATTCTGGATGCGCGCGCCGTTCCGTCTGTATGTCGATTTGATCCGCGGCACGCCGGTGTTTGTGCTGGTGTTGGCGTGTTTCTACATGCTACCGGCCCTGGGCTGGCAGATCAGTGCATTCCAGGCCGGTGCGGTCGGGCTCACCTTGTTCTGTGGCTCCCATGTGTCGGAAATCGTGCGCGGCGCGCTGCAAGCCATTCCCCGTGGGCAAATGGAAGCGGGTAAGGCGATTGGCCTGACGTTTTATCAGTCCCTGGGCTATGTGCTGTTGCCCCAGGCGCTGCGGCAGATTTTGCCGACCTGGGTCAATTCCTCCACGGAAATCGTCAAGGCTTCCACCTTGCTGTCGGTGATCGGCGTGGCGGAATTGCTGCTCAGTACCCAGCAGGTGATCGCGCGCACCTTCATGACCCTGGAGTTCTACCTGTTCGCCGGGTTTCTGTTCTTTGTCATCAACTACGCCATCGAATTATTCGGGCGCTACATTGAAAAGCGGGTGGCCTTGCCATGAATCAAGCTCAAACCAACCCAGCGCTGCTGGACATTCGTGGCCTGCGTAAACAATACGGCCAGGTGGAAGTGCTCAAGGGCGTCGACCTGTCCATGCAGCGCGGCAATGTGGTGACGTTGATCGGATCCAGCGGTTCGGGCAAGACCACTTTGCTGCGCTGCGTGAACCTGCTGGAGGAGTTCCAGGGCGGGCAGATCACCCTGGACGGCGAGTCCATCGGCTACAGCGATGTTGGCGGCAAGCGCGTACGCCACCCGGAGCGGGTGATCGCCCAGCACCGCGCAATGACCGGCATGGCGTTCCAGCAATTCAACCTGTTCCCGCACCTGACCGCGCTGCAGAACGTTACCCTCGGCTTGCTCAAGGTCAAGAAAATGGGCAAGGATGAAGCGGTAGCCCTGGCCGAAAAATGGCTGGACCGCGTCGGCCTGCTGGAGCGCCGCAATCACTTTCCCGGTCAATTGTCCGGCGGCCAGCAACAGCGCGTGGCCATTGCCCGCGCCATCGCCATGAACCCCAGCCTGATGTTGTTCGACGAAGTCACCTCAGCCCTCGACCCCGAGTTGGTGGGCGAAGTGCTCAGCGTGATCAAGGGGCTGGCGGAGGAGGGCATGACCATGTTGTTGGTCACCCACGAAATGCGCTTTGCTTATGAAGTCTCGGACCAGATCGTGTTCATGAACCAGGGCCGCATTGAAGAGCAGGGCAGCGCGAAGGACATCTTCGAACGGCCGCAGTCGCCGCGACTGGCGGAATTTCTCAAGAACATTCGTTTTTAACAAGGAGCAACTTTTATGAGCATTACTCGTTACGGCACCGGCAGCACCGCAGGTGGCGGCCAGCCACGCCCGTTCGCCCGCGCCGTGGAAGCCGATGGCTGGCTGTATGTGTCGGGCCAGGTGCCTGCGGTGGACGGTGAAATCATCAATGGTGGCATCATTGAGCAAACCCGCCAGACGATGCGCAACGTGGTGGCGATCCTCGAAGAAGCCGGCTACGAGCTCAAGGATGTGGTGCGGGTGGGCGTATGGCTGGAAGACCCACGGGACTTCTGGAGTTTCAACAAGGTGTTCGGTGAATACTTCACCCCGGAACACGCCCCGGCGCGCGCCTGCGTGCAGGCCAATATGATGGTCGATTGCAAGGTCGAGATCGATTGCGTGGCCTACAAGAAAAAGGCCTAACTGATCATTCCCACGCTCTGCGTGGGAATACCGCCTTGGACGCTCTGCGTCCGCGCTTGTGACGCAGAGCGTCACCGCATGCATTCCCACGCAGAGCGTGGGAACGATCATCTGGAACGGGACCGAGTACTGCCATGACCGAAGACACCATCAAACGCCGCGCCAAAGGCCTGGACCGTGCGTTCGATATCCTCGATTTTCTCAAGGAAATCGGCCAGCCCCTGCGCCCGAATGATATTGCCAGCGGCATTGGCAGCCCCAAATCCACGGTCTACGAACTGGTGGCGTCGTTGCTGGAGCGGCGCATCCTGGAGACCGTGGGCAAGGACGGCCACGTGTACCTGGGCCGGCAGCTGTATTTCCTCGGCCAGGCACACTTGCGTCACTTCGACCTGACCCGCGAGGCCGACCACGCCTTGCAGGAGATCGTCAGCCAGACCCACGAAACCGCGCAGATGTGCCTGCTCAACGGGCGCAAATACACGGTGGCGCTGATGCGCGAGGGCCAGCGGCATTTCCGTATTTCTTCGGATATTGGCGAAAACGCGCCCATTCCGTGGACCGCCTCGGGGCGCTTGTTGCTAGGGCATTTGAGCGACCAGCAGATCGTCGACCTGATCGACCCCGACGATTTCATCCTGCCGGACGGCCTGCGCCTGCCGCTGGACACGTTCCTGGCGCAGATCCGCCAGGCCAGCCTGGATGGGTTCTTCTCCTTCGACAGCGTGGCTGACACCTTCACCCATTGTTTTGCCGCCCCGGTGCGCGATGCCCAGGGCATCAGCATCGCGACCCTGTGCATCGTCGCCCCCCGGGCCGATGCCAGCAAAAACTACCACGACTATCGCCGGGTACTGATCGACAGTGCCAACAGCCTGGCCCGGCGCATCAACGAATAGGAGTTTTCCATGTCTGCCCTCAACGCCGTTGAAAAAGGTGCCGCCGCCGTCGGTGCTCATTTGGTTCGCGATGTCAGCCTGCCGGCCCTGGTGCTGCACCGTGACGCCCTGGAACATAACATCCGCTGGATGCAGGACTTTGTCCGCAGCAGCGGCGCCGAGCTGGCGCCCCACGGCAAGACCAGCATGATGCCCGCGCTGTTCCAGCGCCAGATCGCCGCCGGTGCCTGGGGCATCACCCTGGCTACCGCCGTGCAGACCCGTGCCGCCTACGCCAGCGGCGTGCGTCGTGTGCTGATGGCCAACCAGTTGGTGGGCGCGCCGAACATGGCCTTGATCGCCGACCTGCTGGCCGATAAGGATTTTGACTTCCATTGCATGGTCGATCACCCGGACAACGTTGCCGACCTGGGCCTGTTCTTCGCCGCCCGTGGCCAGCGCCTCAATGTGATGATCGAGTACGGCGTGGTCGGTGGCCGCTGCGGTTGCCGCAGCGAGCAAGAGGTGCGTGAGCTGGCCAAGGCGATCAAAGCCCAACCGGCATTGGCCCTCACCGGTATCGAGGGTTACGAAGGGGTGATTCACGGCGAGCACGCCATCAGTGGCATTCGCGCCTTCGCCGCCAGCCTGGTGAGCCTGGCGGTCGAGCTGCAAGACAGCGGCCTGTTCGACCTGCCCAAGCCGATCATCACCGCATCGGGCTCGGCCTGGTACGATCTGATCGCCGAGTCGTTCGAGACGCAGAACGCCGCCGGCCGCTTCCTCAGCGTGTTACGCCCTGGCAGTTACGTGGCCCACGACCATGGCATCTACAAAGAAGCGCAGTGCTGCGTACTCGAACGCCGCAGCGACCTCAACGAGGGCCTGCGCCCGGCAATGGAAGTCTGGGCGCACGTGCAGTCGCTGCCGGAGCCTGGTTTTGCGGTGGTTGCCCTGGGCAAGCGCGACGTGGCCTACGACGCCGGTTTGCCGGTGCCACTCAAGCGCTACAAGGCCGGGATCGTGCCTGCGCAAGGGGATGATGTGAGCGGGTGCAAGGTCACGGCGGTGATGGACCAGCATGCGTTCATGACCGTGGCGCCGGGGGTGGAATTGCGCATTGGTGACATTATTTCGTTTGGTACGTCCCACCCTTGCCTGACCTTTGACAAGTGGCAGGTGGGCTGCCTGGTGGATGAGCAGTTGCAGGTGGTTGAGTCTCTGCGTACCTGCTTCTAGACCGCGTCGCGGCTATCACAGGCAAGCCAGCTCCCACATTCGACTGCATTCCTCCAGTT
>NZ_WKCD01000219.1:0-9582 GCF_021606625.1 Pseudomonas sp. PA-4-8C | reverse complement strand
ACCACGCAGACCTCTTTATTGAACGACTCTTTGACACCCCCCCTACAAGCCCGGTTGTGGGCACACATACCACTGAACGGGCATAGGTCACAGTGATGCTCATACATGACATGCTCTTGGAGGAAAGTGATGACGGCGCCGTGGGGATTTTTACTCAGCCTGACGGCAGTTACCAACTGAAAGTACCATTCGGCATGAGTGGTATGGCGCCCGCTCAAGCACTGGCTGTGCTCTACAAAAGCTTCGCGGTCTTTCGTCGCACGCGCCGCTCTTTCAAGCGACTGGGTCAATTGGATGGATTGGAGGAGCACTCAGAGCCAGGACTTCAAGAAGGTGATGGTGGTATCTCATTTTGTGACGCCATGGGCCTGGATGAGCTCTTCGACCGTGCTGACCCGCTTGGATTGCTGTCTCTACGCAAAAGGATTGCACAACAACCTTGGGACGTGACCCGGCATCTTGAGCGACACCTGCACCTGGCGGTGTTTGATAACAATGGCGCGCCTTATCTTGAGCGGACGCCAGGATCACGACGTGAAGCCTGCTATGGCATGTCCGATATTGTCGGTTTGTACTGCTTCATCGCCGACGACTTTTATCGAGCGTTTCTGGGAATAGACCCGGCCTGCAGATGGGGCAGTTTCAGCGCGGATGCTCAAGCAATAGCAGCCCACTTCAGGCATCGACACCTGGCCGCCAATGACTCTCTCTTTGGCATAGACCGGCAACAATGCTTACGTACACGGCAGCACCTGCAATATTTATTGCGCGAAATCAACCGCCAAGAATCGCTACGCGGTAGCAACTATCGATTGTTACACGAGGTGCTGGAGCGCTATTTATACGGTGGACACACCCATGGGCAGCGCCAAGGGCAGATCTGGGGCATCAAGAATTTCTGGGCCGTCTGGGAGTCGGTCTGCCTGCACCATGCCGCAACCGGCCAAGGCGAACCAGGCATGATGGGCTTCATGACCTGTGATTTCGATCATTTACCATCGACCTTATCAACGCCCATGTTAAGGAAACACTGGCTGGCCACGCGTGCGCAGATATTCCATCGCAATGGTATCGAACGCCGCCCTGACCTTGTACTGAATACTCAAACCCAAGTGAAAGTCATCGACTTCAAATACTACCGTCACCCGCCCACAGAACGTTGCGCAGCCAGCAAAAACCAAGACGTGGGGCTCACTAAACTTGAGCAGGACTTCAACAACATAGAGGTATACGGCCTGCTGACGCACAATCACTTGTTACGTGACGCTGAACAGCGCCACAAGGAGATTGCGCTGGAGTTCTGGCTACCGGGGCGTGAGGCAGAACACACCCCGGTTGTCCACGCGCCTGAGTGGGCACCGTCACTTGCGATTGTCAGGTTGTGCACGCCGTGGGTCATGCACCGCTACAGCCAACAATACAACGACGGAGGGCTCTAGGCATGGATTTAAAAACTACCGTCGACTGCAAAAAGGACAGCCTTCACTCTTACCGCCTAGGACTTTGTCGCGAATACCAAACGATGCAC
This sequence comes from Pseudomonas sp. PA-4-8C, assembly GCF_021606625.1. NCBI lineage: Bacteria > Pseudomonadati > Pseudomonadota > Gammaproteobacteria > Pseudomonadales > Pseudomonadaceae > Pseudomonas > Pseudomonas sp. PA-4-8C. The sequence goes on along the minus strand of NZ_WKCD01000219.1, from coordinate 8,054 downwards.
AAGGCCACCAAACGCACCACCTGCCAAAGGCATCACCCAGAACACCCATAACTGGGAGACCGCCCAACCGCCCTGGAAAATCGCCACGCCAGTGCTGCGCGCCGGGTTAACGGATGTATTGCTCACTGGAATACTGATCAAGTGAATCAAGACCAGGGCGAGGCCAATGGCAAGCGGCGCAAATCCGGCCGGTGCTTTTTTATCGGTAACACCCAGGATGATCAGCAGGAAAAACGCAGTCAGTACAAACTCGGTGACCACCACTGACAGAAACGAGAAACCACCCGGAGAGTGCTCACCGTAACCATTGGTGGCAAACCCCGCCGACACATCAAACCCGGCCTTGCCGCTGGCGATCAGGTACAACACCCCGCCAGCTGCGATCGCACCTAGTACCTGAGTGACGATGTAGGGCAGCACATCCTTGCCATCAATACGCCTTGCGGCGAGCAAACCCAGAGTGACCGCCGGATTGAAATGACCGCCGGAAATATGGCCGACGGCGTAGGCCATGGTTAATACCGTCAAGCCAAATGCCAATGCCACGCCGACAAAGCCGATGCCCAGCTCAGGGAAGGCGGCAGCCAGAACGGCACTGCCGCAACCACCCAGTACCAGCCAGAATGTGCCGAAGAACTCGGCGGCTAGACGTTTTGTCATCAGGGAACTCCTTAAGCTCAAAGAGCTGGAGCCTAACAAGCAAGCCCTGACGCGGAATGTAGGAAACTTCCCAGGCGCACTTATCGCAGTTTGGGCTGAGACCGCTCAGCAACAGGCCGTCGAACTTACACATCTCCACGATGGCGGTATAGGCAGTGTCTACCGCATCTGTAGAGAGTCGAGATTGAGGGCATAGCTGCCCTGCATGAAAAGGCTAACGCTGAAAAGCCTTGAGCCAGATGCAGAAAGCCCGGCGCATGACCGGGCTTCAAGGTTTCAGGGACGCGCTGACCACTTAATCGGCAGCGCAGCCTGGGAATTTGGGTTGGACTTCGACTACTCCAAGCTCTTCAACGTACCCAGCTTCATCCTGACCCGCCTGACAAGCACTGGTTTTGCTCATTTCGTACTGACGAAGCGTAATATTTCCCTTGCGGTGCTCACTCATATCCTCCACACCTTGCACCAGCTCGGCAAACAGGCTGCGTTTCAATTCCACCTCATTTTTCAGCGTTGCGTCAACGGATGCGCAAAACGAAAAAACCCAGCAGACAAGCCGGGCGTTTAATGGTTACTCAAAACTAGGCGTCAGACGTTTTATTTCTGACAGAGTCACCAGCGGAGAGTGAGCCTTTGATTTTTGCCGCGCGTGCAACCACCTCACGCTGGGAAGCGCTTGCCTTGTGAAGCACCTCCCGGAAAACCTCACGCTTGGTTTCATAGGAGGCGTTACTGAAGAAATCCGCCAATAGGCTGGATTCTTCGGTATTAGCTTTACGCATGATGATCTGCCTCAGTCAGTAGCTCAATGAGCTGCTGGTAATCATATGCCAGTTTGCACCGGCCTCGATAGTTCAGCGATCAAGCTCTGTAAATGCGAGCATGCTCTGAACTTTAGGGGAACACTTGCCACCCCATAACAAAAAGACCAGAATTAAGACCTATATAGGAGTCTTATCTATGCAAAATATTCTGGCTGACGTGGCGGTGAGCGTTTCCGAACTCAAGAAAAACCCATCATCCGTCTTGAGCGGCGCCAATGGCCTGCCCGTGGCGGTACTGAACCACAACCGCGTTATGGGCTACATGGTTCCGGCAAATGTCTACGAAGCGATGGTAGAGCGCTTGGACGAGCTGGAACTGATTCACTTGGTCAAGGCTCGGCTCGACGCCAACGAAACACCCGTTCGAGTATCTCTCGACGATCTGATTGGCGAGGCGGAGGCAGATATAGCCAATGGGCGCTGATTACGACGTTGAATGGGATCCGAAGGCGCTCAAGGAACTGCGAAAACTCGACGGTACGATACGTCTCCAGTTTCTGAAAAAGCTCCAGGAGCGACAGGCCGGACCGCGAGTGCCAAGTGACGCGCTTCACGATATGAAAGATTGTTACAAGATCAAATTGCGCGGCGCCGGCTATCGGCTTGTATACCGCGTTGAGGATGAGCGGATTGTCATCTTGGTTCTGGCCGTCGGAAAACGCGAACGCAGCTCAGTCTACGAGCAGGCAGGGAAACGGTAGACAAATGCGAGGAGGGCCGCTCGCTAGCGGGCTTTGTCTTCAAGCCAGGTTGCGCTGGAAACTTATTGGTAACCGATCTATCGCCTTTCGGTGCTCAAGGATCTTAATGACGGTGTACTCGGCCTTGAACTGCTCACCGGCCAAGGATTGAACCCTACGCAGTTTCACCTTCAAAATTTTGCCTTTTTTAGCTAGTAAAGAAGGTGTGAATGAGAGCGGCGGACAACCGAGGAGAACCGCAAGGCTTTTTTGGGCCACAAGAACGGCAGCATCACCAGCCACTATTCTACGCCGGAGCTGCAGCATCTGATTGAGGCTGCGAACAAAGTGTCAGCAACTGACTATCGCGGGCCAGCGCTGACCCTCTTGAGGAGGAAGTCGGGATGATTCCCCGCAAAAGTCCCTACGCATGAAAAAGCCGAACTGGTTAGAGCTCGGCTAAGTCATTGAATAATATGGTCGGGACGGAGTGATTCGAACACTCGACCCCTAGCACCCCATGCTAGTGCGCTACCGGACTGCGCTACGCCCCGACTAGGCGTGTTACTGGGTTCGCTTCTTAACGAAGCGAACCGGAATATACCGCAAGCTTTTGAAATGTGGAAGTATTTTTAAAGCTTGAATCATTTTTTCAGCACCACCAGTACATCTTCCAATTCGGAGATCATCTGGCGGATCAGTTGCTTGTATTGGGTGGTGTCGTCTTTGGCTTCATCACCGGACATACGCTGGCGTGCGCCGCTGATGGTGAACCCCTGGTCGTACAGCAACGCGCGGATCTGTCGGATCATCAGCACGTCCTGGCGCTGATAATACCGACGGTTCCCGGTGCGTTTGACGGGGTTGAGTTGAGGAAACTCCTGCTCCCAATAGCGCAGCACGTGCGGTTTTACCGCACACAGCTCGCTGACTTCACCAATGGTGAAGTAGCGTTTGCCTGGGATGACGGGTAGCTCGTCGTTATGACTTGGTTCCAGCATAAGCCTCAACTCGGGCCTTCAACTTCTGCCCTGGACGAAAGGTGACCACACGGCGAGCCGTGATCGGGATTTCTTCTCCCGTTTTTGGATTGCGGCCAGGCCGCTGGCGTTTGTCTCGCAGGTCAAAATTGCCGAAACCGGACAATTTGACCTGTTCGTTGTCTTCCAGAGCGTGTCTGATCTCTTCAAAAAACAGCTCAACCAATTCCTTGGCCTCGCGCTTGTTCAGACCCAACTCTTCGTACAGACGTTCCGCCATCTCAGCTTTCGTCAAAGCCCCCATACGTCACTTCCTTAACGTGGCGTTCAACCTTTGTTCGAGCGAGGTGAGGATATTTTGCGTCGTGGTATTCACCTCATCGTCATTAAGAGTGCGCGATGGATGCTGCCAGGTCAAGCCAACTGCAAGGCTTTTTCTATGCGGATCAATGCCTTTACCCTGATAGACGTCAAATAGCCTGAGGTCTGTCAGCCATTCCCCTGCATTTTCACGGATTACATCCAGAACTGCAGTGGCAGCGACTTCACGGTCGGCAATCAGGGCCAGGTCGCGGCGCACTTCAGGGAAGCGCGACAACTCGCTGAATTTAGGCATCTTGCCCGACGCAACTTCAGCCAAGACTAGCTCAAACACGAAGACTGGACGGTCCAGACCCAAGGTTTTCGACAGTTCCGGGTGAATGGCGCCGACGAAGCCCACCAGGCGACCTTCACGCTCGATACGTGCAGTCTGGCCTGGGTGCAAGGCTGGGTGGCTGCCCGGTACAAACGTAAAGGCGTCCAGCGCACCGGCAAAGCCCAGCACCGCTTCCACGTCAGCCTTGACGTCGAAGAAGTCCACGACCTCACGGCCTTGCGCCCAGCCTTCCGGCAGGCGGCTGCCGCAGACAACACCCGCCAGCATTGGCTCTTGCTTCAAGCCATCGAGCTGGCCGACGAAACGCAAGCCGCTTTCGAACAGGCGCACGCGGTCTTGCTGGCGGTTCAGGTTGTGGGAAAGTGCCTTCACCAGGCCCGGCCACAACGAGGAACGCATGGCGGCCATGTCGTTGGAGATCGGGTTGGCCAGCAGCAACGGCTCTACGCCAGGGTTGAACAGTTCGAACTGTTTTGGATCAATGAAGCTATAGGTCACTGCTTCCTGGTAACCACGGGCAACCAGCAAACGACGCAGTTCGGGCAGGTGCGCACGCGCTTCGGCCTTGGGTTGCGGTGCCAGGCGTGCTTGCGGATAGCGAACCGGCAGGCGGTTGTAGCCGTACAGGCGCGCCAGCTCTTCGATCAGATCGACTTCCAGGCTGATGTCGAAGCGATGGCTAGGTACTGCAACCTGCCACTGCCCTTCCCCACCCGCAGAAATACCCAGGCCGAGCGCAGACAGCAGTTGCTCGATTTCAGCCGGCTCGATGACCAGGCCGAGCATTTGCTCAACGCTTTTGGCACGCAAGGTGATCGGCGCAATCGACGGCAGGTACTGTTCGCTGACGGTTTCGGTGATCGGGCCGGCTTCGCCACCGGTGATTTCCAGCAGCAGGCCGGTGGCGCGCTCCATGGCTTCACGGGCGAGTTTCCAGTCCACACCACGCTCGTAGCGGTGCGACGCATCGGTGTGCAGGCCGTAGGAACGGGCCTTGCCAGCGATCGCGATCTGGTCGAAGAACGCACTTTCAAGGAATACATCACGGGTGGTCGCGGATACACCGCTGTGCTCGCCACCCATCACGCCGGCAATCGCCAGGGCGCGTGCGTGGTCGGCGATCACGAGGGTATCGGCACGCAGGCTGACTTCCTGACCATCGAGCAGCACCAGCTTCTCACCCTCTTCGGCCATACGCACGCGGATGCCGCCGTTGATTTCGGCAAGATCGAACGCGTGCAACGGCTGGCCCAGTTCAAGCATCACGTAGTTGGTGATGTCGACGGCGGCGTCGATGCTGCGCACGTCGGCACGACGCAGGCGCTCGACCATCCACAGCGGGGTTGGCTTGGACAGGTCGACGTTACGGATCACACGCCCCAGGTAACGCGGGCAAGCGTTGGGCGCCAATACTTCAATCGAGCGCACTTCGTCGTGTACCGCCGGTACGGCAGCGACCACTGGACGAGTGACAGGTGCGTTGTACAGCGCGCCCACTTCACGGGCCAGGCCAGCCAGGGACAGACAGTCGCCGCGGTTGGGGGTCAGGTCGACCTCGATGCTGGCGTCTTCCAGCTCCAGGTAAACACGGATGTCCTGACCCACTGGCGCGTCGGCCGGCAGCTCCATCAAGCCATCATTGCCCTCACCCACTTGCAGCTCAGCCTGGGAGCACAGCATGCCGTTGGATTCAACGCCACGCAGCTTGGCCTTCTTGATCTTGAAGTCGCCCGGCAACTGGGCGCCGATCATGGCGAACGGGATCTTCAGGCCCGGGCGCACGTTAGGCGCTCCGCACACGACCTGAAAGGTTTCCGAGCCGTTGCTGACCTGGCACACACGCAATTTGTCGGCATCCGGGTGCTGCTCGGTGCTCAACACCTCGCCCACCACCACGCCGCTGAAAACTCCGGCGGCCGGGGTAACGCTATCGACCTCAAGGCCGGCCATCGACAGACGCGCAACCAGCGCGTCGCGATCTACCTGCGGGCTTACCCAGCCACGCAGCCATTGTTCACTGAATTTCATCCTGCTCTCCTAAAGATTCGTTACGACTAGCGAAATTGCGCGAGGAACCGCAAGTCGTTGTCGAAGAACAGACGCAAGTCGTTCACGCCGTAACGCAGCATGGCCAGACGCTCAACGCCCATGCCGAAGGCAAAGCCCGAGAACTCTTCCGGGTCGATCCCGGACATGCGCAGCACGTTGGGGTGAACCATGCCGCAGCCCATCACTTCCAGCCAGCCGGTCTGCTTGCACACACGGCAGCCTTTACCGCTGCACATCACGCATTCCATGTCGACTTCAGCCGATGGCTCGGTGAACGGGAAGAACGAGGGACGGAAACGCACCGCCAACTCTTTTTCGAAGAACACCCGCAGGAACTCTTCGATGGTGCCTTTGAGGTCGGCGAAATTGATATCGCGATCAACCAGCAGGCCTTCGACCTGGTGGAACATCGGCGAATGGGTGATATCCGAGTCGCTACGGTACACACGGCCTGGGCAGACAATGCGGATCGGCGGCTTGTTCGCTTCCATGGTGCGGACCTGTACCGGCGAGGTATGGGTGCGCAGCAGCATGTTGGCGTTGAAATAAAAGGTGTCGTGCATCGACCGGGCCGGGTGATGGCCTGGGATGTTGAGCGCCTCGAAGTTGTGGTAGTCGTCTTCGACCTCAGGGCCTTCGGCAATGCCGTAGCCGATGTGGGTGAAGAACTGTTCGATACGTTCCAGAGTCCGGGTGATCGGATGCAGACCGCCCGAGGCCTGGCCACGACCAGGCAAGGTCACGTCAATGGACTCGGCGGCGAGCTTGGCCGCAAGATCGGCCTCCTCGAGCGACGCCTTGCGCGCATTGAGAACCTCTGTGACACGCTCCTTGGCGACGTTGATCAGCGCACCGACTTGCGGACGCTCTTCAGCAGGCATATTTCCCAGGGTCTTCATCACCTGAGTCAATTCACCTTTCTTGCCAAGGTAGTGAACCCGGATTTGCTCCAGGGCATTTACATCTTCAGCGCTTTGCACAGCCTCAAGGGCTTGGGCGACGAGCGCGTCCAGGTTTTCCATGTACAGACTCCAGATACAAAATAGGGGAAGAGCTTGAAGGCTCTTCCCCTATTTATGACGTTTACCACCTTGGGCCACAGGAGTAGCCCAGGGTGACTGTCGGGGGTACTTAAGCCAAGGAGGCTTTAGCTTTCTCGACAATCGCAGCAAACACCGCTTTTTCGTTCACGGCCAGTTCAGCCAGAACCTTACGGTCGATTTCGATGGACGCTTTTTTCAGGCCAGCGATGAAACGGCTGTAGGACAGACCGTTAACACGTGCACCAGCGTTGATACGAGCGATCCACAGAGCGCGGAACTGACGTTTTTTCTGACGACGGTCGCGGTAGGCGTATTGGCCTGCCTTGATTACCGCTTGCTTGGCAACACGGAATACGCGTGAACGCGCGCCGTAGTAGCCTTTAGCAAGTTTCAGAATTTTTTTGTGACGCTTACGGGCCATGACGCCACGCTTTACACGAGCCATGAGTTACTTCCTCTATTCTTGAACCAAAATTAACGAAGGCGCAGCATGCGCTCGACTTTTGCCACGTCAGACGGATGCAGCAAGCTGCTACCGCGCAGTTGACGCTTACGCTTGGTCGACATTTTGGTCAGGATGTGGCTCTTGAAAGCGTGCTTGTGCTTGATGCCGTTAGCAGTTTTCAGAAACCGCTTAGCAGCACCACTTTTAGTTTTCATCTTTGGCATGTTCGGTACTCCGCATTCAGTTGATAAACATAATCAGAAGGCCTGCCGTGCCCTGTTGATTACTTCTTCTTTTTCGGGGCGATGACCATAATAAGCTGGCGTCCTTCCATCTTAGGATGCTGTTCGACCGAACCGTACTCGAGCAGGTCAGCTTCAACCCGCTTGAGGAGTTCCATCCCCAGCTCCTGGTGGGCCATCTCACGGCCGCGGAATCGCAAGGATACCTTGGCCCTGTCCCCATCACTCAGGAAACGTACCAGGTTGCGCAGTTTTACCTGGTAATCCCCTTCCTCCGTCCCTGGACGAAACTTGATTTCTTTTACTTGAATCTGCTTCTGGTTCTTCTTCGCTGCGGCAACCTGCTTCTTCTTTTCGAAGATCGATTTGCCGTAGTCCATCACCCGACAAACAGGTGGGATTGCATCGGCGGAGATTTCCACCAGGTCCAGCTTGGACTCTTCTGCAATACGAAGCGCTTCATCAATCGAGAC
>NZ_WKCD01000218.1:0-9632 GCF_021606625.1 Pseudomonas sp. PA-4-8C | reverse complement strand
ACCCGGTCCCGACCATCGGCGGCGCGCTGACCTCCGGCGCCCCTGTGTTTGTTGGCGGGGCCTTCGACCAACGGGAGCGTCCCGACTTTTTCGGCACCCAAGGGGATAACCGCCCCCTGGCTCAGCGCGATGACGTTCTGGTGTTCCAGACCGAGCCTCTGGACGACGACCTGATCGTCGCCGGTGACGTGCAGATCGAGCTGTGGATCGACAGCGATGCTCCCGACACCGACTTCACCGCCAAGCTGGTGGACGTGTACCCGCCCAGCGCCGACTACCCCGAGGGCTTTGCGATGAACATCACCGACGGCATCCGCCGCTGCCGTTATCGCGACTCATGGGAACAGCCGACGGCCCTGAAGCCCGGCGAACGGGTCAAGGTGCTGATCGAACCTTTCGCCACCTGCAACCTGTTCAAGCGCGGCCATCGGTTGCGCCTGGATATCGCCAGCAGCAACTTCCCGCGCTTTGACGTCAACCCCAACAGCGGCGAGCCTTCAGGCCAAGCCAGCCACCCTCGGGTTGCCCACAATAGGGTGCACCTGAGCCACGCCGCCGCCTCCTGCCTCAGGCTTACCGTGGTGCCCAACACGGCGGAGTCCTGAGCGCATCGGATCGCCATTGCGGCACGGTAATGGCGCCCCTTCGTCACCCCGCAAGAAAAGTACTTCAGAATCATCCTTTGCCGCCGATACAGCCCTACACATCTTGGCTGGCTCAAACAACAACACACCGTCCAGCAGACAGACATCACTCTTCAAGGAGCTTTCGATGAACAGCTGGTTCGGTAACATCAGCGTCAATCTCAAACTCGGCCTGGGCTTTGGCCTGGTGCTGGTCCTCACCTCGATCCTGGCGCTCACCGGCTGGACCAGCCTGGGCGGCCTGATCGACCGCAGCAACTGGATGAGCGACATCACCCAGCTCAACGCCTCGCTGACCAAGCTGCGGATCGTACGCCTGCAATACATGCTGGCCAATGGCGACGAAGCCGTGGCGCAGAATGTGCAGACCAGCCTGGATGCCTTCGCAGCTCAACAACAGAAATTGCTGGACAGCTTCAAGAGCCCGGAAAACCTCAAGCTGCTCAATGAGCAGAAAGCTGTCATTACCGCTTACCGCCAGTCCCTGAACAAAATGCGCGAGGCCTATCGCAATGGCAATGCTGCGCGCGACGTCATGGGCGCCAAGGCAGACATCGCCAACGCACAGATCAATGCGCTGGAAACCAGTGTGCAGCAGTCACCCGACAGCCCGGAGCGCTTCACGCAGTTCCTGGCCGTGACCCAGGCCAAGAACGAATTCCTGCAGGCTCGCTACGAGGTGCGCGGCTATACCAATAGCCCCAACGCAGAAACCGAAGCCCGCGCTGCTACACAGCTGGAAAAAGCTGTCGCCGGTTTGAAAGGCCTCAGCGTTGCCTTCGGTGCCGGTCAGCAAAGCGCATTGTCCGCACTGGAAACCGCGCTTGGCGCCTATCGCAGTGCGGTGCAGAGCTACAAGGCGGCCAACGCCAATATCGTCACCGCCCGTGCCGAAATGACTACCCAGGGCGCCGACATCGTGACAATCAGCGACAAGCTGTACGACATCCAACTGGAACGTCGCGACGCTGAAAGCACCCAGGCCCGTAGCCTCCAGTTGATCAGCACCTTGCTGGCACTGTTGGTCGGCGTGATTGCCGCGTGGGTAATCACGCGCCAGATCACCCGTCCGATCCAGGAGACGCTGGCCGTAGTGGAACGCATCGCTTCGGGCGACCTGAGCCACAACATCCAGGTGACCCGTCGTGACGAACTGGGTGTGTTGCAGCAAGGCATCCAGCGCATGGGCACCACTTTGCGCGAGCTGATCAGCGGCATTCGCGACGGCGTCACTCAGATCGCCAGCGCCGCCGAAGAGTTGTCAGCGGTGACCGAGCAGACCAGCGCCGGCGTGAACAGCCAGAAGATCGAGACCGACCAGGTCGCTACCGCCATGCATGAAATGACCGCCACTGTGCAAGAAGTTGCGCGCAATGCCGAGCAGGCCTCCCAAGCCGCTTCCGACGCTGACGGCCAGGCCCGCGAAGGCGATAAAGTGGTGGCTGAAGCCATCGCCCAGATCGAACGCCTGGCGGCCGAAGTGGCGCGCTCCACCGACGCCATGACGCACCTGCAACAAGAGAGCAACAAGATCGGCAGCGTGATGGACGTGATCAAGGCCGTGGCCGAACAGACCAACTTGCTGGCACTTAACGCCGCCATTGAAGCTGCGCGTGCCGGGGAAGCCGGTCGAGGCTTTGCCGTGGTCGCCGACGAAGTGCGTGGCCTGGCGCAGCGTACACAGAAGTCCACCGAAGAAATCGAAGACCTCGTAGCCGGTTTGCAGAACGGTACCCAACAAGTGGCCAACGTGATGAACAACAGCCGCAGCCTCACCGACAGCAGCGTCGCGCTGACGCGCAAGGCGGGTGTGTCCCTGGAAAGCATCACCCGCACGGTGTCGAATATCCAGTCGATGAACCAGCAGATTGCCGCAGCCGCCGAACAGCAGAGCGCGGTGGCGGAAGAGATCAGCCGCAGTATCGTGAATGTGCGGGACGTGTCCGAGCAGACCGCGACTGCCAGTGATGAGACGGCCAAGTCGAGTGTGGAGCTGGCACGGTTGGGTAGCCAGTTGCAGCAGATGGTCAGTCATTTCCGGGTTTAAAAAACCAAAAAAGCCGCCTCAATTTAAGCCGAGGCGGCTCCACTTCTCAGACCTTACAGGTCATCAAAGCTGTCCCGCAGGAATGTCCACACGTGATAAACACGTAGAGCATTCACTACGAGGTTCCACGTACGTCGTGCAAACTTAGACATACTCGGCCCTCCTTGAGTTGGGCCTTACCTCCAGCGCACTTACCGGAACACGTGAGCCTTTGGACGCGGGTCAATGCGTCCTTTGAGGTGGCCGGGCCAGTGGTCCTTCCGCATCAATCCGGCACGGATTACTAGCCCGTGGCGGTCGGTCCAGAATTCGCGCGCATACCCGGCCCACCCAAAAGCGACAAACGCAGAACGGGGAAGATCCTAACCAACATTCCCGTCTAAGGTGTGTCCAACAGTGGTCAAATATCCAGTATCGCCCGATAGATTCATTGCAAGCTTTTGCAATCAAGTCAGGCAAGAGAAAGATGCCTAAAGTATCCATGCCGGCCATCGTTCCGTGTTGCGTGAAGACGTGACCGGCGGTAGTATCCACGTGCGGGTCAATGCGTCCTTTGAGATAGCAAACCCCAGCCACTCACTGGGTTTGCAATAAAAAACCGCCCTACTAAGGCGGTTTTTTATTGCCTGCCATTTGCCACTCAGCCCTCGCTGTCCTCGACAAACACCAGCCGATTCCCAAACGGATCGCGGATGCTCATTTCCCGCGTCCCCCAAGGCGTATCTTCAACCCCTGGCTTGGCATAACGGTACGCTTTGCCCAGCAACTGCTGCTGATACACGTCGACCCCTTGGGCCTGGATCCGCACGGCCGCCCCTGGCGAAGCATCGCCATGATGCTCGGACAAATGCAGCACACACTCCCCCAGCGACACTTGCAGGTACAAAGGGAAATTCGCCTCGAAGCGATGCTGCCAATCAACCTTGAACCCCAGAAAATCGACGTAGAACTCCAACGCCTTGGCCTCGTCGAAAATCCGCAGGATGGGGGTGACTTTTCCTAAGTGCATGGCAACAGCTCCATCTAAAAGAACCCCAACTATAGAGACGAAAACCCGCCACGCAAATCCCCGTTGCGCGCCAGGAACCGGCCTGCTCTCTCACCGTTGGCCTGCCCCTCGCGATAGCTCAATACGCCATTGACCCACACCCCCTCAATCCCTTCAGCGGCGCGCTGGGGTGCCTTGAAATCAGCCACATCCCGCACCCGCTGCGGGTCGAATAACACCAGGTCGGCCCAGTGCCCTTCACGGATCTCACCACGCTCGGCCAGCCCAAAGCGCGCCGCCGACAAGCCGGTCATCTTGTGCACCGCCGTGTGCAACGGGAACAAGCCGACATCCCGGCTGAAATGCCCCAGCACCCGTGGGAAGGCGCCCCACAAGCGCGGGTGAGGAAACGGGTCTTCGGGCAACCCATCCGACCCCACCATCGATAACGGGTGCGCAAGAATGCGCCGTACATCCGCCTCATCCATGCCGTAGTACACAGCGCCCGCAGGTTGCAAACGGCGGGCGGCCTCCATCAGCGAAACGCCCCACTCGGCGGCGATGTCCTGCAAATCGCGCCCGCCCATGTGCGGGTGCGGTGTCGACCAGGTAATGGTGATGCGAAACGCGTCGGTCACTTGCTTGAGGTCCAGAGTCGAGGAGCTGGCTGCATAAGGATAGCAATCACAGCCCACCGGATGATCTTTGGCCGCCGCTTCCAAGGCCGCTAACAGCTGTGGGCTGCGCCCCCAATTACCGGCGCCGGCGCATTTAAGATGGGAAATGATCACCGGCACCCTCGCCTCTCGGCCGATCAAGAACGCTTCATCCATCGCCTCCAGCACCGGTTCGAACTCGCTGCGCAGGTGAGTGGTGTAGACCGCGCCGTAGGCCGTCAACTCTTGGGTGAGTTGCAGCACTTCATCGGTCTCGGCGTTGAACGCGCTGGCGTAGGCCAGGCCTGTGGATAAACCCAGGGCACCGGCCTCCAGGCTTTCCTGCAACTGCACGCGCATGGCCGCGATTTCATAGGGTGTGGCGGTGCGGTGCAGGTCGTCCATATGGTTGCTGCGCAGCGCCGTGTGGCCGATCAACGCGGCGACGTTCACCGCCGGGCAGGCTCGTTGCACCGCGGCGCGGTAGTCGGCAAACCGTGGATAAGAGAACGCTTCGCGGCTGCCCAGCAAGTTCATCGGGTCTGGCGGGTCGCTGCGCAAACTGACCGGCGCGGCGCTGATGCCACAGTTGCCGACAATCACCGTGGTCACGCCCTGGCTGAGCTTGGGCAGCATCTGCGGCTGGCGGATCACCACCGTGTCATCGTGGGTGTGCACGTCGATAAAGCCCGGCGCCAATACTCGGCCATGGGCGTCGATGACCTGCTCGGCCTGGGCTGTGGACAAGTCGCCAATCGTGCGGATGCGCCCTGCGTGCACGCCCACATCGGCGACATACCCTGGGGTGTTACTGCCATCGATGATCAGCGCCTGGCGAATCAACGTGTCGTACTTCATATCAGTCTCCAAGCGGCAGGCTGCCAGGGCCGCCGCGGTAATCGTCCAGGGCCAGTTTGATCCGGCGCAGGCGTTCCTGGTTGTCGTCCGGCAGTGCCAGCGCCAGCTCAGTGGCGAGCAGGTCGATGGCCAGCAGCATGCCGTAGCGGGCTGCGGTGGGCTTGTAGATAAAACTGGTTTCCGCCGGTTGCAGCGGCAGCAACACATCTGCCAACTGCGCCAGGGGCGAATCGGCAAGGGTGATGGCAATGATCCGCGCGTCGTAGTTGCGCGCCAGCGTCACCACTTCAAGTAGTTCAGGGGTCAGGCCCGTGAGCGAGCAGACAATGACGGCATGTTCGGGCCCCAGGGTCGCCGCCGTGACACGCATCATCACCGGGTCATGGCTGGCGGCAATCGGATAACCCAGCCGCACCAGGCGCACCTGCAACTCATCGCTGCACAGGCTCGACGGCCCGCCCATGCCGAACGCATGGATCATCCGCGCCTTGCCCAACAGCTTGACCGCATCGCCAAAACTGCGCTGGTTGAAACCCGACAGATGCTGACGCAACGTCGCCTCGATATCCCCCAGAATCTGCCGATGAAACGCTGACTGTTCAGGCTTGCCCGCCGGGTCCAGGAAGCGGCTGCCCACGCCGCTGGCCTGGGCCAATTGCAGGCGCAAATCGCGCAAGTCACGGCAGCCGACACTGCGGGCGAAGCGTGACAAGGTGGCGGTACTTACCTCAGCCCGTTGCGACAGTTCCTCCAGGCTGGCGGAGGCGGCAAAGCCCACATCCTCAAGCATCAGCTTGGCGATACGCCCTTCGCCGGCACTGAAAGCGTCCTGGCGGGCGCGGATCTGATAGAGGATGTCCATGGGGGCTCCGGGTTACAGGCTCATAAAACAAGGGACAGACCGTAGGTCAGGCCGAAGGCGACCAGCGAAATCAAGGTCTCCAGTACGGTCCAGGTCTTGAAGGTCTGGATAACCGTCATATTGAAGTATTCCTTGATCAGCCAGAAGCCGCCGTCGTTCACGTGGGAAAAGATCACCGAGCCTGCACCGGTCGCCAGCACCAGCAATTCAGGGTGTGGATAACCCAGGCCCAAGGCGACCGGCGCGACTACCCCGGACGCGGTGGTCATGGCCACCGTGGCCGAGCCGGTAGCAACGCGCATCAACGCGGCGAACAACCAGCCCATCACCAGCGGCGACAACTGGAACGCATGGGCCAGGCCGAGGATTTCATGGGTGACCCCGGCATCCACCAGGATGCGGTTCAACCCGCCTCCCGCGCCCACCAGCAAGGTGATGCTGGCGGTCGGCGCCAGGCATTCGTTAGTGAACTTGAGGATCGACTCGCGGTTAAAGCCCTGGGCCAGGCCCAAGGTCCAGAAGCTCACCAGGGTCGCCACCAACAGGGCGATCACCGAGTTACCGATAAACAACAGGAACTGGTTGAACCCGCTGCCCGGCGTGGAAATCACGTTGGCCCAGCCGCCGATCATCATCAACACCACCGGCAACAGGATAGTGCCCATGGTCAGCGCAAAACTGGGCAGGCGCGTACGCGGTTCACGCTCGATAAACTGGCGCTCCAGCGGGTTTTCCGCTGGCAAGTGAATGTGCGGCACGATGAATTTGGCGTAGACGGGCCCGGCAATGATCGCCGTGGGGATGCCAATCAGGATCGCATACAGCACCGTCTGCCCGACCGAGGCGTTATAGGCGAGCACCGCCATCATTGCCGCCGGGTGCGGCGGCACCAACGCATGCACCACCGACAGGCCGGCGACCATCGGCAGCCCGACCATCAGGATCGACACGCCCACGCGCCGCGCCACGGTAAAGGCAATCGGCACCAGCAACACAAAGCCGACTTCGAAAAACAGCGGCAGCCCCACCAGGAATGCAATACACACCATCGCCCAGTGGGCATTGCGCTCACCGAAGCGGTTGATCAGCGTGCGCGCCACCTGCTCGGCGCCGCCCGACTCGGCCATCATCTTGCCGAGCATGGTGCCCAGCGCCACCACCAGGGCGATATGCCCCAGGGTCTTGCCGACACCCGCCTCGTACGAACCCATGATGGTGTCCGCTGGCATCCCGGCCATCAGCGCCAGGCCGATGGACACCAGGGTAATCACGATAAAGGGATTGAGTCGGTAGCGTGCAATCAGCACGATCAATGCAATGATGGCGATGGCAGCGTATGCCAACAGCCCGAAGCCCGGTAATGCGGCCATGCGGTACTCCTCGGAAAGGGTCACGTCGAATAGGTTGTGAAACTCATAAATCATTCCCGAGGAGGATTTTCAATTTTTATGAAAGTAATTTTCGCCCACGGATAAGCGCTGTCGCTTGGGGATATGCCCGACGTTAACGGATGAAAATTCGAGGGGTGTTCTTACATGAAGATCAGAGAAGGCGGAAACTCAAACGCCGCCCTTGAGTCATAGACTGCGCATCCACTGCCCAGGAAACCGCTCATGATTCGCACCACAATTGCCGCCAGCGTCCTGCTCTTGTGCGGCAGCGCTTATGCCGCCGACAACCCTGCCTTGAAAAAATGCATGGACAGCGCCAATACCACCGCAGACATGGTCAATTGCAACGCCAAGCAAACCAAGGTGCAGGACGAGCGCCTGAACCGCGCCTACAAGACCGCCCTCGCCGCCCAGGAAGGCGTGCGCAAACAACAACTGCAAGACGTGCAGCGCCTGTGGATCAAATACCGCGACGCCAATTGCGCCTTCGCAGGCAGCGCCACCGGCGGCACGATTGATCAGGTCAATGGCACAGGCTGCGTGCTGGACATGACCCAAACCCGTGCCCAGGAGCTGGAAGACCTGGTCGGCCCGTAATCGCGACCTTGCCCCCTGTAGGAGCGAGCTTGCTCGCGAAAAACCCGAGAGCACCGCAGAGCATCAGAACGCCCGCGTTATCGTTGACGATTTTCGCGAGCAAGAACTAGGCGTCCCCCTTGCTCCTACAGAGGTAAAGGTTCAGTCGTGATGAACCTTGGCGCGCTTGAGCAGCTTTTTGCAGCGCTCGGATAAATGCAGCACCCGCAGGTGCTTGCCGGCCTTGGTGTAGTGCTCGCGCAGGGTCATCAGCGCGGCAATTGCCGAATAGTCGACAAAGCTCAGGTGACGGCAATCCAGCGTAACCTGGGCCGGGTCGTTGGCTGGGTCGAACTGATTCAAAAACGGCGTGGTCGAGGCGAAGAACAACGTGCCGTGCAGCCGATAGAGCTTGCTGCCATCGGCCTCCAGATGTTCATCAGCGTACAGTTCCCGCGCCTGCTGCCAGGCGAAGTTCAGCGCGGCGATGACGATACCGCACAGCACGGCGGTGGCCAGGTCGGTGAACACGGTGATGATCGTCACCGCCATAATCACCAGCACATCATTGAGCGGCACCTTGTTGATCACCCGCAACGACGCCCAGGCGAAGGTCTGTTGCGACACCACGAACATCACGCCCACCAACGCCGCCAGCGGAATCCGCTCGATCAGTGGCGACAGAAACAGAATGAACAACAGAATCATCACCCCGGCAAACACCCCGGAGAAACGCCCACGCCCGCCGGAGCTGAGGTTGATCACGGTTTGCCCGATCATCGCGCAACCGCCCATGCCGCCGAACAGGCCCGAGACCATATTCGCCGCGCCCAGGGCCACGCTTTCGCGGTCAGGATAACCACGGGTCTCGGTGATTTCGTCGGTGAGGTTGAGGGTCAGCAGGGTTTCCAACAGGCCGACCATCGCCATCAAAACCGCGTAGGGCGCGATGATGCCAAGGGTTTCCAGGGTCCAGGGGATCTGCGGCAGCGCGAAGGTCGGCAAGCCACCGGCAATGTGCGCCATATCCCCCAAGGTACGGGTCGGCAAACCAAGCAGGTACACCGCCAGGCCCACCCCCAGAATCGCCACCAGCGCGGGCGGCACGGCACGGGTCAGGCGGGGCAACAGGTACACAATGGCCATGGTCGCCGCCACCAGCCCGGCCATCACGTACAGCGGCGTGCCGCTGAGCCAGGTTTCACCGCTCTTGAAATGCTCCAGTTGCGCCAGCGCAATGATGATCGCCAGGCCGTTGACGAAGCCGAGCATCACCGAATGCGGCACCATGCGCACCAGCTTGCCCAGGCGCAGCAGGCCGAAAGCGACCATGATCAACCCGCCGAGCAACACCGTCGCCAGCAAATACTCCACGCCGTGCTGCACCACCAGCGCGACGATCACCACCGCCATGGAGCCGGCCGCGCCCGAGACCATGCCCGGGCGGCCGCCGAACAACGCGGTGAGGGTGCAAATGATGAAGGCGCCGTAGAGGCCCATCAGCGGGTTGAGATGGGCCACCAGCGCAAAGGCGATGCATTCGGGCAGCAAGGCGAAAGACGTGGTGAGGCCGGCCAGGGCGTCGGCGCGCAGACGGGTGAGGTTCATGG
>NZ_WKCD01000217.1:0-9642 GCF_021606625.1 Pseudomonas sp. PA-4-8C | reverse complement strand
AGCTATAACCACGCGTTTACTGTCCATAGGTTGCGTAGATATAGGTCGGGTTGCCGTTCCCGGCGTTGTAGTCGCCAGGGTGAGCCAGGCCCAGGGTGTGGCCGATTTCGTGGGTCAGGGTCTGCCGGCCATAGTTGTTCAGGTCCGGGGTCTTGTTCGGCGTGTAGCTGTTGTTTGTCAGGTACCACGAGGTGCCGTCGTAGCCTGCACCGGTACCGGGCAGGTAAGCGAAGGCCGCGGCGCCGTCCTGGCCACTGCTGTAGTTGCCGAACGTCATGTGGCCGTCACCGCCGGAAGCCTTTTCGGTAAAGGTCACGTTGGCAACATCCGCCCAGGATTGCATGGCCAGTGCGGCCTGTGCTTTCTGCTGGGTGTTGAACTGGCTGAACCCCGAGATGCCATGTTTGTTCATGGTGCTCTGGGTAGCCGAGGTGAGGAAGGTGTAGGTCAGATCGATCTTGCCGTTGCCATCAAAGTCCCGGTACGCAGCACCATCCCGCAGCAGCTGGGTCGCTGCCTGGTCCACGGTGTAGGACGGTTTGCCATTGACCGTGAGGTTGCCGCCACGGTCATACAAATGGCTGAAGCTATCGATTTGCGAGTAAGCAGTGCTGGCTTGCGCGGCAGATACAATAGCTTTGTCTTTTACTTTTGACATAAACGTACTTCCTTGTTTGCAAGTGCATCAGTCTTTGTTCGATAGGAACCTCGCGGGCGAGGATAGTCCTATCACTCACCTCTTTTGAAGGCGTAAGAAAACTGACACAACTTGAAATCTTTCGTCTACATCTATTTCCATCGCACAATTGTGACGCAGGTTCAAGTTGCAGAAGTCGCACGCAGTGTTTATTGGGGGCCGTTGCATTTGTGTGGCCGAATCGGCGCTCACCACTATTTAAATATTAAATACAAGTAAAGCCACTCTAAGTGAGCGGCCCACTTGATTAATGGATCCAATATATTGTCACGGTGTCATTAGCAACATTAAAGAGCCACTATTCGCACTATTAAAGTGCGCTGCCCCCCATTACCGGGACATACTCCAGCCACACTGTTGCAGGGCTGCCAAGAGGGTTTCGCCAGCCAGGCCCGGCACCTTGACGCCGTCTTGGGTGGTCATGTCTTCACCCGCCAGAATGGCGTTGATGATCGCCTCCTCCACCGCCTCTGCCGCCGCGCTGAACAGCGGCGAAATATGATCATTGTTGACCATCTGCAAGCCGGTGCTGAGCGGCAGGTCCTTGCGCCCATAGTCGGCCGGTGGCAAATCCTGGTTACCGGTGGCAAAGGCCAGGAACAGGTCACCACTGGAATCCTCGGTGCCTCCACCGGTGCGCGCGATGCCGATGGACGCACGCTGTGCCAGGCGCTGGCACTGGTGGGGCAGCAAGGGGGCGTCCGTGGCGATGATCACCACGATGGAGCCCATGCCGGGGGTACCTTGCTCGGCAAAGGGCGAAGCAATGTCCATCAAGTGACGGCCCACCGGGTAGCCATCGACCCGCAGCTCCTGGCGCTTGCCATGGTTGGCCTGCACCAGTACGCCGACGGTCCAGCCGCCCCGCTCCGCTGGCAACCGCCGTGACGCGGTGCCGATGCCGCCCTTGAACTCATGACAAATCATGCCGGTGCCACCGCCCACCGCGCCTTCCTGAACCGGGCCGCTTTCCGCCTGGTCCAGGGCCTGGCGCACATGCTCTGGGCGCACGTGCTGGCCCCAGATATCGTTGAGCAGGCCATCGTAGGTTTCCATGACCACCGGCATACACCAGTACACCGCCGGGTCCGCCAGCCGCTCGCGCTCCAGGCCGATCAGGCTGTCGCGTACCACCCCGATACTGTGAGTGTTGGTGATCGCCATCGGCGTGGTCAACAGCCCCGCCTCGCTGATCCATTCAAGCCCCGTGGCGTCACCATTGCCGTTGAGCACGTGGTAGCCGGCAAAACACGGTTGATGCCGCGCTTCCCCGGCACGCGGCTGGATCAGCGTAACGCCGGTACGCACCTGCTTGCCGTCGACCTGCGCCTTGAGCGTGGCATGGCCGACGCGAACCCCGGGAACATCGGTGATGGCATTCAATTCGCCGGGCATGCCCAACCCCAACGTAATGCCCAATTGACGTGCACGCATACCCACTCCTTACAGTTTCTGAAACGCCGGACTCAACCGGCCACTGATGCAATACAAAATCACCGACAGGGCCAGCAAGCCGATGATGATCATGATGTCGCGTACCGAGGCCTCCAGGATCAAGGTAACCAGCAGGTAACCGGCACCGAGCACCGCCAGCAATGCCGGCAGCGGCCATAACGGCATGCGATAGGGATGCTCGCGATCACGCAGCAGCACCCGGCTCATCAGCGCGCTCAGCGCCACCACCAGGTACACCAGCATGATCAGCAGCACGCTGAATGAGGTCAGGTCGGCCAGGTTAGAGCTGAAGCTCAACAGCGCCGAGGGTATCGCCAGGAACAGCGTCGCCAGCCACGGCGAGTCCCAGCGCGGGTGAATACGCGTGAACAGCTTGTTGATACTCGGCGTCCACAGCGCATCGCGACCGCTGCTGAACACCACCCGGCCAATCTGGATCACGATGGCGACGATCGCGTTGAACACCGACAGGAAAATCCCGGCGCTCACCAACCGCGACAGGGTTTCATTGCCATGGCTGGTCAACAGGTAGCCGATCGGGTCGGGGCTGCTGATCATCTCGCTCAGGGACGGCGCGCCGATCAACAGCGCGGTGATCGGTACCAACTCGATGACCACCACCAACCCCAGGGACCAGAGCACCGCCTTGTGCACGCCCTTGCCGCCGCACTTCATGTCTTCAGCCAGCAACACCGCCGGGCCGTAGCCGTTGAACGAGAACAGGCCAATGCCGACGGCGCCGATCACCAAGGCCCAAGGCGCCAGGTGCAACACACCGTTTTCGACGATCTGCGGCTGCAACAACACACTGGCCGGCTGCACCGGATTGCCGAAGCCGATCACCACGATCACCAGCAACGCTGCCACTTCCAACAGCAGGCAGGTGCCGGTAATCCAGGCGTTGAGCTTGATATTGAGAATGCCCAGGGCGTAGCTGCACACCACGATCACCAGGGCGACCGTTTGCGCGTCGAACTTGGTGCCCAGGGCGTTATTCAGATAAGTCGCCGCACCGGTGGCCAATACCGGCGGGATAAACAACAACATCACCAGCACCGTCAGGAAGGTGGCGTAACCAGCCATGCCGCCAAATACGCGCTTGGCATACACATACTCGCCGCCGGCGCTGTTATGGGCGCGGCCGAGTTCGGCGTAGCAAAAGGCGAACATCAACGCGAGTAGCGCCGCCATCACAAACGCCAGGAACACGCCACTGCCCGCCTGCTGGATGGCAAACGGGGCGATCACAAAGACGGAACTGGCCGGCGTTACCGCTGAAACGGTAATGGCTACTACATCAAAGACGCTCAGGGTGGGCTTGAGCACGCCATCGGGCGCGGGGGTAGCACTCATATCGTTATCCTCTGTCGTTGTTTTTGGTGTGAGGCAGAAACGAAAAATGATATTTGCTCGGGATATGCTTCCCGTTGGACAGTGACGACGTTATCGGTTGGCAGGGCTGTCGGCCAATTCCCCTATTGGCGTACTCCCCTTGACGGTGCCCGCCAGAAGCCTAACCCTTGGCCGATCATTTTAGGGTGGGGATGGTTGGATGAGCCTGTTCCGGGAAGTGGGTATGCATGCGGGGTTGGGCCGCACCTTGTCTCAGATCGGCACCGAGCGGTTCTGGAAGCAACTGGTGCTGTTGTTGCACCAATGCCTGCCCTTCGATAATGCCCTGGCGATTTTCTACCCGCTGGATGGCCCGCCCCAGGCATTGGAAGAGTACGACGCCCAACCCAGCAGCAAACCGGCATCGATGCTGGTGTACCTCAACGGCCTGTACCTGCTCGACCCGTTCTACCAAGCCTGCCGCGAGCACTATGCCAGCGGCGTATACCGCCTGGAGGAAGTGGCGCCGGATCATTTCCGCCAGAGTGAGTACTTCCTCAATTACTTCCACGACAACGTGCTGGAAGACGAGGTGCAGTTGATCCTGCAATTGCCTGGCGCCGGCACATTGTCGTTGTCACTGGGCATGCAGCGGCGCTTCAGCTTTGAAGAAACCGGGCTGTTGACCACGCTGTCGGCCTGGGTGTTGCCGCTCATGCAGCAGCATTGGCAGCAAAGCACCCAGCGGGCACCGGCTATGGACAGCCAGATTCGCGATGCGCTGAGTCATTTCGGCAGCGGTGTGCTGTCGGACCGCGAGCTGGAAATCGCCCGCCTGGTGTTGCGTGGGTTCTCCTCCAAGGCCATGGCCGAACGCCTGAAGATCTCGCCGGACACGGTAAAAGTGCACCGCAGGCATTTGTACGCCAAGCTGGACATCTCGTCGCAGCCCGAGTTGTTTTCGTTATTCATTCAGTCGTTGGGCCATGACTTGGAGAACCCATAGGCTTAATCCTACTGAAAGAAATTAATATGCTCCGGCAAGAGATTTACCCCGTCCACTCGCACAGAAAAGTTCGGCCCTTCAGGGTTAACCTTGATATTCAAGGTGCTTACGCCAAATTCGTGGGTCAGTTGCACATCACCCACGTCCACGGGCGGGCCTGTTTGGATATTAATGGCTGAGATGTTGTTTTCTTTTAAAACTCCGGACACATCGATCTCATCCTCCTTTGGGTTGAAATTCAAGATAGTGTCTGGGTCATCGCCAAGGGAGTCGGTGCTTTTTTCATATTTGAATGTATTCTCACCTTGGCGCCCCACCAACTGGTCGGCACCACCGCCGCCGACGAGCACCGAGGGCTCGCCGCGCTTGGCTTCCAGACGCTCACGCTGGTCTGTACCACGCAAGGTCGGCGGGCTGTTTTCCGGTTGGGTCCACGTGCCGCCAGTGGGAAGGCTTTGTATTGAGGACATATAAGTCACCTGTCAGATAATGAGTGTATGTGAAAGTGTTACGCGTTGCGGATCGAAATCTCTCACGCAGGCAATAACAGTTTCTACTCCAAATAATTGACATCAAATGTCTTAACTATGACGTGATTATTTATCTCACCCGTACCGATGACTTATCGCCCTTTACGCCAGCGCTGTTATCTTATTAATCATCGCCCTGTGCGAATGGTGTTCCAAACCCGAGTACGCACCCGGTCGATATTCAACGGCATGGCCTCCAGTGCAAATAACTTGCCCATCATTTCCGCGCTTGGATACACCTTTGTATCGGCCTTGATCGCCGGGTCTACCAGGCTGTCGGCCGCCGCGTTGCCGTTAGCGTAGTGCACGTAGTTGGTGATACTCGCCATCACGTCGGGGCGCAGCAGGTAGTTCATGAACGCATAGCCGGCTTTCTCATTCGGTGCGTCGACGGGCATGGCCACCATGTCGAACCAGATCGCTGCGCCTTCCTTGGGAATGTTGTAGCCGATATTCACGCCGTTCTTGGCTTCCTTGGCGCGGCTTTCGGCCTGCAGGATATCGCCGGAGAAACCGACGGCTACACAGATATCGCCATTGGCCAGGTCGGCGGTGTATTTCGAAGAATGGAAATACGCCACGTAAGGTCGCACTTTCATCAGCAGGGCTTCGGCCTTTTTGTAGTCCTCGGCTTTTTTGCTGTGGTGCGGCAAGCCCAGGTAATTCAGCGCGGCAGGCAGCAGTTCGGGGCCGTTATCGAGGATGGCGACGCCGCATTTTTGCAGCTTGGCCATGTTTTCCGGTTTGAAGATCAAGTCCCAGGAGTCCACCGGGGCATTGTCGCCGAGTACCGCCTTGACCTTGTCGATGTTGTAGCCGATACCGGTGCTGCCCCACAGGTACGGGAAGCCGTGGGCATTGCCAGGGTCGTTATTTTCCAGGGCCTTGAGCAGCACCGGGTTGAGGTTCTTCCAGTTGGGCAACTGGCTCTTGTCGAGCTTTTTCAGGGCGCCGCCCTGGATCTGCCGAGCCATGAAATGGTTGGAGGGGAATACCACGTCGTAGCCTGATTTACCGGTCATCAGCTTGCCGTCGAGGGTTTCGTTGCTGTCGTACACGTCGTAGGTGAAACCGATGCCGGTGTCTTGCTGGAAATTTTTGGTGGTGTCCGGTGCGATGTAGTCCGACCAGTTATAGATCTTCACAGTCTCAGCGGCCTGGCTGATAGAGGCCACCAACATCAAGGGCAACAGGGCAATGGCTTTCATGGTTCGATTTCCTGGCGGTTTTAGGGCTTTTTATGGCAGGCGATCAAGGATCAAAGCGTTACAGAATCAGGACATAGGTCTTGCGCACGGTCTCCTGGATATCCCAGATACCGGTGCTATTGGCTGGCAACATCAGTGCGTCACCGGCTTGTATGTGCAGGGTTTCCCCGTTATCAGGCGTGAAGGTGCAGCGCCCTTGGATGAAATGGCAGAACTCCTGGGACGTGATCTGCCGACGCCAGCGCCCCGGCGTACAGGCCCAGATACCGGTCTCGACGCCGTCGTTGCGCTCCACGCTCAGCGTGGAGGCCACGGCGATGGGCTCGCCCAGGGGCGCCGCCACCGGTGATGAATCCGGCAGAGGGGTGTTCAGCGTGTCTTTGAATTGGGTGATGCTCATGGGTTTTCCCCTGTGGGTGGAACGACTTAGTGCATGAAACCTTCCATGAAACCGGCAATGCCGGTCGCCAGCTTGCGACGCCAGGGCGCAGTGTTGGGGTTGGCCAAGACCTGATCTTCATGAACAAAACTGCGAATGATCGCGTTGTAGCCCAGCCAGCGGCACGGCTCGGGCTCCCAGGCCTTTAGTGCTTTGAGGCCGCCCTCGCGAATCACCCAGGGTTGTTGGGTCAGCAAGGTGTCGCGACCCAGGATCAAATCGGCCAGGGTGCGGCCGCCGAGGTTGGTGGCCCCCACGCCCTCCCCGCCATAGCCGCCGGACAGTGCGACGCCGGTGCTGTGGTCACAGAGCATGTGCGGTCGAAAACGGCGCGACATGCCGAGGTTGCCGCCCCAGGAGTGGGTAATCCTGGCCTTTTTCAGCTGTGGGAAGAGTTCGCCAAACAGGTAGCGACGCAACTCCACTTCGCTGTCGGTCAGGTCGAAGTTGTGCCGCAACTTGCCGGCAAATTGATAACCGCCACGGGCGCCGAACACCAGGCGATTGTCGGCCGTACGCTGGCCGTAGGTAACTTGACGGCTGCTCTCGCCAAAGGCCTGGCCTTGGCTGAGCCCGATGTCTGCCCAGGTGCTGGCCGGCAGCGGTTCGGTGGCAACGATCAAACTCTGCACCGGTAACTGATAGCGGCCCAACGGCGGCAAGGTATTGGCGTAACCCTCGACAGCAGGCACCACCCAGGCGGCGCGCACGCTGGCCTTGGCGGTGCGCAGGCTGCCGGACTGCCAATGGGTCACGGGGCTGTTCTCGTAGATGGCTACACCCAGGTTCTCAACGGCCCGCGCCAGGCCACGCACCAGTTTCGCCGGGTGGATGGTCGCGACGTGGGGGGCATAGATGCCGCCATAAGGCTTGGCAATGCGGACCTGCTCGGCCAATTGCTGCGGGCTGAGCCAGCGGTAGTCCGCTTCGGTGAGGCCTTGGGCGTACAGCTTGTCCAGATAGCGGCGCAGGCTGCCTTCCTGTTCGGGGTAGCGTGCGGCGCAATACAAGGCGCCACCTTTGCGGTAATCGCAGTCAATGCCTTCGCGCGCCAGCACCTGGGCCACTTCATCGGGAATGCCATGCAAAAGGTCAAACGAAGCGCGACGCTGCTTGGGGGCAAGCCCTGCCAGAAGACGGTCTTCTCCCAAAAGGTTGCCCATCAACCAGCCACCATTGCGCCCGGATGCGCCGAAACCGGCCGTTTGCGCCTCGATGATTGCAATTTTCAGCTCGGGGGCCTGGCGCTTCAGGTAATAGGCGGTCCACAGGCCGGTGTAGCCGGCGCCGATGATCGCCACATTGACGTCCAGGTCGTGCTCCAGCGACGGCCGCGCCACCAGCGGGTCGTCCAGTTGGTCCATCCATAAACTGATACTGCGCCATGCCGGCATGCCAGGTTCCCCTACCTCGGTTCGATAGGGTCGATCCTAGAGCGCAGCGTCAGGGGCTGTCTTGCGCGCGTGCACGCAGAGAAATTTGTTTGAGGTACGCCTTGGGCGATTGCCCGGTGTGCTGGCGAAAAGCGCTGTAGAACGCCGAAAGTGAATTGAAACCGGCGGCAAAGGCCAGATCATCCACCTTGATGGGTGGTGTGGCGCAGTCCAGCGCGGCCAGCAAATGCTGAAGTCGCGCCTGGTTGACGTAGCGATAGAAGCTCTGCCCCAGCACCTGGTTCAGCAGGTAGGACATCTGGTTGCGACTGTAGCCACAGGCCTTGGCGACCCGCTGCAGGTCCAGCTCCGGGTCCAGGTACGGTTGCTGACGCTCGAAATATTGTTGCAGGTCATTGGCCATATAACCCAACTGCTGGGGCGACAGACCCAGGCGGCTGACCGTCGGGCGCAGCGCCTGGGTCGGTTGCTCGTGCACCAGGGACGCATATTCATTCACCCGCCAGATCAACCCGTCGCGCACCGTAATGGCCTCACTGGTACGAAACGACACCAGGCCCTGGCCGCCACGCAACGTGATGCGGTACTGGATAAACGCCGTATCGCCATCGGCGCGGATGCGATCGGTGTGTTCAATCGCCTCGTCTGCCTCACGGGGCATGCTGGCCTGCAAGTACTCGCGCAACTCGGCATAGCCCACCACACGGTTCTGGAAAAAATCGTGGTACTGGATCTCGGGGTGATAGTAGGCCATCACTCCGTCCAGATCGCGATGGCGCCAGCACAAGTGATGGCGCAGCACCAGCGCGCCGGTAGCGTGGGAATTCTGATACTCATCGTCTGGCGCGATGTCGGGCATATCGGGCTCTATCGCGGGAAAAATACTTGAGACTGCCGAAGTTTACCAGCCTCTTCAAGAGTCAAATCGAGCGCCTGACTAATGGCCTTTTGCCTATTCCTCTGTAGGACATGATCCATATCAAAATTAGGCGAAAGAACCGCTGAACGGGCCCAAAAAAGTCACCTTGCAGTTGCGAACGAATGCTATTTTTAAGTCCTTATCTGTCATGACCAGTGAAGGTCCTGGCCCCTGCCGCGAGCTAAAGGAAGCGCTCAATGAACAAGGTGGGCAACATGAACAAAGTGACATTCCCCAACGCCTGCCAGCTGATGCGCTGGCATTTTCACCCGATGGGCTTCGAGGGCAGCATGGACGCCCCCGGCAGCATGATCGTCCGCCTGTTCGACCGGGCCAGCGGCGAGACGTTGATCGCTATCGCGGGGATTCCGTGCGCTACGGTGATGAACGCGGCTGATGTTGAGCGCATCATCGAGGCAGTGGAGGATGAATTGGAGAGTTTTGTGCCGCCGTTGTCGTTGCGGGCGTGAGGTGGCAATAGCGTAGTAACGCCCCACTTTGACGGTAACCACGATGCGAAGCGAGTCGCTCTTGATCTTGATCTGCTTTTGATCTTGATCTCAGGCGCCCCGTTAAACCACGCTGGCCGAACGCAGGCTTGAATTCGTGGGTAACCCGGCAGGACGCCGGGTTAGCCGCCCCGCGCCATGGATGGCGCGTGG
>NZ_WKCD01000216.1:0-9685 GCF_021606625.1 Pseudomonas sp. PA-4-8C | reverse complement strand
GGTCAAGCTGCGCTGGAATATGGCCTGAAAAACCTCGACGTTAACGTCAAGGGTCCAGGTCCAGGTCGTGAGTCTGCTGTCCGTGCTTTGAACGGCTGTGGCTATAAGATCGCCAGCATCACCGACGTGACGCCAATCCCGCACAACGGGTGCCGTCCGCCGAAGAAGCGCCGCGTGTAATCCAGGAGATTGTAAAGAATGGCTCGTTACATTGGTCCAAAATGCAAACTCGCTCGTCGCGAAGGCACCGATCTCTTCCTGAAGAGCGGCGTGCGCGCGATCGAATCGAAGTGCAACATTGAAGCAGCACCTGGTATCCACGGCCAACGCCGCGGTCGCCAGTCCGACTACGGCACCCAACTGCGTGAAAAGCAGAAGGTCCGTCGTATCTACGGCGTTCTCGAGCGTCAGTTCAGCGGCTACTACAAAGAAGCTGCTGGCAAGAAAGGTGCAACCGGTGAAAACCTGCTGCAACTGCTCGAATGCCGTCTGGACAACGTTGTATACCGTATGGGCTTTGGTTCGACTCGTGCCGAATCCCGTCAGCTGGTATCGCACAAGTCGATCAGCGTTAACGGTCAGACCGTAAACGTTCCGTCCTACCAGGTTCGTGCTGGTGACGTGGTCGCAGTTCGCGAGAAAGCAAAAAACCAACTTCGCATTGTCCAAGCTCTCGATCTGTGTGCCCAACGTGGCCGCGTAGAATGGGTAGAAGTAGACACTGAGAAGAAGTCGGGCGTTTTCAAGAACGTTCCTGCTCGCAGTGATCTGTCCGCCGACATCAACGAAAGCCTGATTGTCGAGCTCTACTCCAAGTAAGGGCTAGAAAATAGGTGCATCCATGCAGATTTCGGTAAATGAGTTCCTGACACCCCGCCACATTGATGTGCAGGTTGTCAGTCCAACCCGCGCCAAAATTACTCTCGAGCCTCTCGAGCGTGGTTTTGGCCACACCCTGGGCAACGCGCTGCGCCGCATCCTGTTGTCCTCAATGCCCGGCTGTGCAGTAGTCGAGGCCGAGATTGACGGTGTGCTCCACGAGTACAGCGCCATCGAAGGTGTACAGGAAGACGTAATTGAAATCCTGTTGAACCTTAAAGGTCTGGCTATCAAGCTGCACGGCCGTGACGAAGTTACGCTGACCTTGTCGAAGAAGGGTTCGGGGGTGGTTACCGCTGCCGATATTCAGCTGGATCATGATGTCGAGATCGTTAACCCCGATCACGTAATCGCTAACCTGGCGTCTAACGGCGCCCTGAACATGAAGCTCACTGTAGCTCGTGGTCGTGGTTATGAACCGGCCGACTCGCGTCAGAGCGATGAAGACGAAAGCCGCAGCATTGGTCGCTTGCAGCTTGACTCTTCGTTCAGCCCGGTTCGCCGTATCGCATACGTGGTGGAAAACGCCCGTGTCGAACAGCGTACTAACCTGGACAAGCTGGTTATTGATCTGGAAACCAACGGTACCCTGGATCCTGAAGAGGCTATCCGCCGCGCTGCAACCATTCTGCAACAGCAGTTGGCTGCGTTCGTCGACCTCAAAGGTGACAGCGAACCAGTGGTAATCGAGCAGGAAGACGAGATCGATCCGATCCTGCTTCGCCCGGTTGACGATCTGGAACTGACTGTACGTTCGGCTAACTGCCTTAAGGCGGAAAACATTTACTACATCGGTGACCTGATCCAGCGCACCGAAGTAGAACTGTTGAAGACTCCGAACCTGGGCAAGAAATCCTTGACTGAAATCAAGGACGTTCTGGCCTCCCGCGGTCTGTCCCTCGGCATGCGCCTCGACAACTGGCCGCCTGCAAGTCTTAAGAAGGACGACAAGGCGACTGCCTGATCGTCGTAATCACCGAACGTGAGTTTGGTAAGGAATGAACCATGCGTCATCGTAAAAGTGGTCGTCACCTGAGCCGTACCAGCTCGCACCGCAAGGCCATGTTCCAAAACATGGCGGTGTCGCTGTTCGAGCACGAGCTGATCAAAACTACACTGCCGAAAGCTAAAGAACTGCGTCGCGTTGCTGAGCCGCTGATCACTTTGGCCAAGACAGACAGCCTGGCTAACCGCCGTCTGGCTTTCGACCGTACTCGTTCGAAAGCTATCGTTGGTAAGCTCTTCAACGACCTGGGCAAGCGTTACGCTACCCGTGAGGGTGGCTACCTGCGCATCCTCAAGTGCGGTTTCCGCGCTGGCGACAACGCGCCTATGGCGTACGTCGAGTTGGTTGATCGTGCTACTGCCGGCGAAGCTGTAAGCGCCGAGTAAGACGACAAGCTGCAACGAGAAACCGGGCCTAGTGCCCGGTTTTTTGTGCGCGTAACAAAAGCGCGCTGCGTACAAGAATCCTCAAGCGACACGCTTCACTATGAGCGTTGGGTATGTTGGTAGTTATTTTCTATTGAAGCCTACAATTTAATGAATTTGTAGGTGCCATGTGGATGGTCAATACTCCCTCCAAGCCGATTAGCCGGCAGTTCCAAGTCCGACCTGAGGAAGATTGCGCATGAGCCAGAATAAAGTCCTTACCACCGCCAGCGGCGCACCCGTTGCGGACAACCAGAACTCACGTTCCGCCGGCCCACGTGGCCCCTTGTTGCTCGACGATTTCCACCTGATCGAGAAGCTCGCTCACTTCAACCGTGAAAATATCCCTGAGCGTCGCGTGCACGCCAAAGGTTCGGGCGCCTACGGTACCTTCACTGTAACTAAAGACATTACCCAGTACACCAGCGCCAAGTTGTTCGAGTCCGTTGGCAAGCAGACGCCTACGTTCCTGCGTTTTTCTACCGTAGGCGGTGAGCGTGGTTCGGCTGACACTGAGCGCGATCCACGTGGCTTCGCCTTGAAGTTCTACACCGAGGAAGGTAACTGGGACATCGTCGGTAACAACACCCCTGTGTTCTTTATCCGTGACCCGCTGAAATTCCCGGACTTTATCCACACCCAGAAGCGTCTGCCCCAAAGCAATCTGAAAAGCGCACAAATGATGTGGGATTTCTGGTCGCATTCCCCGGAGGCGCTGCACCAGGTCACCATTCTGTTTTCGGACCGTGGCATCCCAGACGGCTACCGTCACATGCACGGCTTCGGCAGCCACACTTACAGTCTGATCAACGCCAAGGGCGAACGCCAATGGGTGAAGTGGCACTACAAGACCAAGCAAGGCATCAAGAACCTGGCGCCGGCCGAGGCTGCACGCCTGGCGGGTACCGACCCTGACTACGCCCAGCGTGATCTGTTTGGTGCGATCGAGCGCGGTGACTTCCCGAAATGGCGCGTCTGCATCCAGATCATGACTGAGGCTCAAGCAAACGCTCATTACGAGAACCCGTTTGACGTGACCAAGACCTGGTCGCAAAAAGAATTCCCTTTGATTGAAGTGGGTGAGTTGGAGCTCAATCGTAATCCGCAGAACTACTTCGCCGAAGTCGAGCAGGCCGCATTTGGCCCAAGCAATATGGTCCCAGGCGTTGGCCTGTCGCCGGACCGCATGCTGCAAGGCCGGGTCTTCGCCTACGCTGATGCGCACCGCTACCGTGTGGGCACCAACCACCAGCAACTGCCGGTGAACGCGCCACGTAGCCCGGTTAACAGCTACCAGCGTGACGGCTCCATGGCTTTCGGTAGTAACGGCGGTGCGGCTCCGAACTACGAGCCAAACAGCTATGCCGATGCACCGAAACAAGCCCCGCAGTATGCAGAGCCGGCACTGGCCCTGAGCGGCGCCGCTGATCGCTACGATCATCGTGAAGACACGGACTACTACAGCCACGCCGGTGCGCTGTTCCGTCTGATGAATGATGAGCAGAAAGCCCTGCTCACCAATAACATCGCCGGTGCTATGGGTGGCGTTTCCAGCGACGTGGTCCAGCGTCAACTGCAGCACTTCTATAAGGCTGACCCGGCTTATGGAGAAGCAATCGCAAAGGCACTGGGTGTATCGCTTAACTGACTCTAAACGATAAGCAGAACCGCCCTCATTTGGGCGGTTTTTGCGTTATTTCAGCTACTTTTCTCCGGAAATCTTCACTTTTCTGCCGTTTGTCCCGTGACCTTCAAGTCAGCATGGTTCAAACTACAGTCTTTCAAGCAGGGAGATGTAGGGCGATGCAAGGTCACCCCGACGTAATCGATTACCTCAACACGTTGCTGACGGGCGAACTGGCAGCTCGTGACCAATATTTCATCCATTCGCGTATGTACGAAGACTGGGGCTTTACTGAGCTCTACGAGCGTATCAACCACGAGATGGAAGAAGAAGCACAGCACGCTGACGCCCTGATGCGCCGTATCCTGATGCTCGAAGGCACGCCGCGTATGCGTCCTGATGATCTGGACGTGGGTACCACAGTGCCTGACATGCTCGCTGCCGATCTTCGCCTTGAGTACAAGGTCCGTGCCGCACTCTGCAAGGGCATCGAGCTTTGCGAGCAGCACAACGACTATGTCACCCGGGAAATACTGCGGGTGCAGTTGAATGACACCGAAGAAGATCACACCTACTGGCTGGAAAAGCAGTTGGGCCTGATCAAGCTGATCGGCCTGGAGAATTACCTGCAATCGCAGTTCTGATTCCCGGCTATAAAAAGCCCCTGTCACCGCAAAGTGACAGGGGCTTTTTATTGGACGATGAAAAGATCAGGCCCGATCGCGTTCCAGCAATGGTTTCAGGTAGTAACCGGTGTGCGACTGAGGCATTTCGGAAACCTGCTCCGGCGTGCCCACTGCGATGATCTGGCCACCCTTCGAGCCACCTTCCGGCCCCAGGTCTACCAGCCAGTCGGCCGTCTTGATCACATCAAGGTTGTGCTCGATCACCACCACGGTATTGCCGTGGTCCCGCAAGCGGTGGAGTACGTCCAGCAACTGCTGGATATCCGCAAAGTGCAGGCCAGTGGTCGGCTCATCGAGGATGTACAAGGTTTTGCCAGTATCGCGCTTGGACAGCTCGCGAGACAGCTTGACCCGCTGCGCCTCGCCACCTGACAGCGTGGTCGCGGACTGCCCCAGCTTGATGTACGACAGGCCCACATCCATCAGCGTCTGCAGTTTGCGCGCCAACGCCGGCACTGCGTCGAAGAACTCGCGAGCTTCCTCGATGGTCATTTCCAGGGTCTCGTGAATGCTCTTGCCCTTGTACTTGATCTCCAGGGTCTCGCGGTTGTAGCGCTTGCTCTTGCACACATCGCACGGCACGTAGATGTCCGGCAGGAAGTGCATCTCCACCTTGATCAGGCCATCGCCCTGGCACGCTTCACAGCGCCCGCCCTTGACGTTGAACGAGAACCGGCCTGGCCCATAACCTCGTGAGCGCGACTCTGGCACGCCAGCGAACAACTCACGGATAGGCGTAAACAGCCCGGTGTAGGTGGCTGGGTTTGAACGCGGCGTACGCCCAATCGGGCTCTGGTCGATATCGACCACCTTGTCCAGATGCTCCAGGCCCTTGATGCTGTCGTGGGCCGCTGCTTCCAGGGTGGTCGCGCCGTTCAGGGCGGTGGCACTCAGGGGGAACAGGGTGTTGTTGATCAGCGTCGACTTGCCCGAACCGGAAACACCGGTCACGCAGGTCAGCAGGCCCAGCGGAATCTCCAGGTCGACATTGCGCAGGTTGTTGCCGCGCGCGCCCTTGAGATGCAGCGCCATCTTCTTGTTACGCGGCGTTCGCTTGGCGGGTACTTCAATTTTCACACGGCCGGACAAGTATTTGCCGGTCAGTGAATCAGGATGTGCCATCACCTCGGCAGGCGTGCCTTCAGCAACAATATGGCCACCATGCACGCCCGCGCCGGGGCCGATATCGACCACGTAGTCCGCCAGGCGGATAGCGTCTTCATCATGCTCGACCACGATTACGGTATTGCCGATATCGCGCAGGTGTTTGAGCGTGCCCAGTAGGCGGTCGTTATCGCGTTGGTGCAAGCCAATCGACGGCTCGTCGAGGATATACAGCACGCCCACAAGACCGGCGCCAATCTGGCTGGCCAGGCGAATGCGCTGTGCCTCACCGCCAGACAAGGTATCGGCGCTGCGGTCCAGCGACAGATAGTCCAAGCCCACGTTAACCAGAAACTGCAATCGCTCGCGAATCTCTTTGAGGATCTTGTCGGCAATTTCCCCGCGACGACCGGTCAGCTTCAGCACGCCAAAGTATTCACAGGCATCGCCGATCGGCAGGTTGGTCACTGCCGGCAGGGTCTTCTCGCCTACCCATACATGCCGGGCTTCACGGCGCAGACGCGTGCCACGGCAATCCGGGCAAGGCTGTGTGCTGAGGAATTTCGCCAACTCCTCGCGCACGCTCGCCGATTCGGTTTCGCGGTAGCGGCGTTCCAGGTTCGGCACGATGCCTTCGAACGGGTGCGAGCGCTTGACGATATCGCCACGGTCGTTCAGGTACTTGAAGTCGACGTTCTGAGAACCGCTGCCATTGAGAATGACCTTCTGCTGGTCTGCCGGCAATTGGTTGAACGGCACTTCCAGGCTGAACTTGTAGTGGGACGCCAGCGACCCAAGCATCTGGAAGTAGTAGACGTTACGCCTGTCCCAGCCGCGTATCGCACCCTCGGCCAAGGTCAGTTCGCCATTGACCAGGCGCTTGATATCGAAAAACTGCTTCACACCCAGGCCGTCGCAGGTCGGGCAGGCGCCGGCCGGGTTGTTGAAGGAAAACAGCTTGGGTTCCAGCTCACTGATGGCATGGCCACAAATCGGGCAGGCGAACCGCGCGGAGAAGATGATCTCTTCGCCCGGCTCGTCATCCATCGGCGCTACCAGGGCAATGCCATCGGCCAGCTTCAGCGCGGTTTCGAACGATTCCGCCAAACGCTGCTGCAGGTCGGCGCGCACCTTGAATCGGTCCACCACCACATCAATGGAGTGCTTTTTCTGCTTGTCCAGCTTCGGCGCTTCATCCAGCTCGTAGAGCTTGCCGTTGATGCGCGCTCGCACGAAGCCCTGGGCCCGCAGCTCTTCGAAGACCGACAGGTGTTCACCCTTGCGCTCGCGAATGACGGGCGCCAGCAGCATCAGCTTGGCGCCTTCGGGCTGGGCCAGCACCAGGTCGACCATCTGGCTGACGGTCTGGGCTTCCAGGGGGATATCGTGGTCCGGGCAACGGGGGATACCCACGCGTGCGTAGAGCAGGCGCAGGTAGTCGTAGATCTCGGTAATGGTACCCACGGTAGAGCGCGGGTTGTGGGACGTGGACTTCTGCTCGATGGAAATAGCCGGCGACAGGCCTTCAATGGTGTCGACATCGGGCTTTTCCATCATCGACAGGAACTGCCGGGCGTAGGCCGACAGCGATTCCACATAGCGACGCTGACCTTCGGCATACAGCGTGTCGAACGCCAGGGACGATTTGCCGGAGCCGGACAAGCCGGTGATGACGATCAGTTTGTCCCGGGGCAGGGTCAGGTCGATGTTCTTCAGGTTGTGGGTTCTAGCCCCACGAATCAGGATCTTGTCCAAGATGGCCTCGCACGGCGGGCGTAAATGATGCCGGAGTATACGGCTAAAGACTGGATGAATATACACTGTCAAAACGCCGCTTGCAGCCTTACATGAAAGCTGCGCGGCAAAGCGCCGCATATACCCTCTCAATCGATGGGACTGGTAGAATCGCCGCCGGTTCACACGAGGTTTTTCCATGCACGATCCCCACAGCGAACGCATGAGTAGCGGCGAGACCCGAGCGGCAAGCGGGCTGGCCCTGGTGTTCGCCTTCCGTATGCTGGGCATGTTTATGGTGTTGCCGGTGCTGGCCACCTATGGGATGGATCTCGCAGGCGCCACCCCCGCCTTGATCGGCCTGGCGATTGGCGCCTATGGCCTGACCCAGGCGATTTTCCAGATTCCGTTCGGGATTATTTCCGACCGCATTGGCCGTCGCCCGGTGATCTATCTCGGGCTGATCGTATTCGCCCTTGGCAGTGTGCTCGCGGCCCAGTCCGATTCGATCTGGGGCGTGATCGCCGGGCGCATCCTGCAGGGCGCCGGTGCGATCTCCGCCGCCGTGATGGCGCTGCTCTCGGACCTGACCCGCGAACAACACCGCACCAAGGCCATGGCGATGATCGGCATGACCATCGGCCTGTCGTTTGCCGTGGCCATGGTGGTCGGCCCCTTGCTCACGCGCGCGTTCGGCTTGCATGGGCTGTTCCTGGCCACGGGCGGCATGGCGTTGTTTGGCATCCTGATTGTGGCGTTTATGGTGCCGCGCTCCACCGGCACCCTGGCGCACCGTGAATCGGGCGTTGCACGCAAGGCGTTGCTGCCGACGCTCAAGCACCCGGACCTGCTGCGCCTGGATTTAGGTATCTTCGTATTACACGCCATGCTGATGTGCAGCTTCGTCGCCTTGCCCCTGGCCCTGGTGGAAAAAGCCGGGCTGCCCAAGGAACAGCACTGGTGGGTCTACCTCACTGCGTTGTTGATTTCGTTCTTCGCCATGATCCCGTTCATCATCTATGGCGAGAAGAAACGCAAAATGAAACGAGTTTTACTCGGCGCCGTCGCGACATTGATGCTCACTGAACTATTCTTCTGGCAGTTCGGCGACAGCCTGCGCGCACTGGTGATCGGCACGGTGGTGTTTTTCACCGCGTTCAACCTGCTCGAGGCGTCGTTGCCGTCACTGATCAGTAAAGTTTCACCGGCAGGCGGCAAGGGCACGGCCATGGGGGTGTATTCCACCAGCCAGTTCCTGGGCTCCGCGTTGGGCGGTATCATGGGCGGCTGGATGTTCCAGCATGGCGGTTTGTCGGTTGTGTTCCTTGGATGCGCCGCGCTGGCTGCACTTTGGCTGGTCTTTGCTGTTACCATGCGCGAACCTCCCTACGTCACCAGCCTGCGTTTGCCGCTATCGCCCGAGGCGATCCGCGAAGCCGGCCTGGTCGAGCGCCTGAAGGCCGTGGTAGGGGTAACGGATGCAGTGGTGGTCGCTGAAGAGGCGGCCATTTACATCAAATTGGACACCGAATTATTGGATCGCGCGACGCTCGAGCAACTGGTCAACCCAGTGCCGACAGCGCGCCCAGCCTAGGAGAACGTTATGGCCCGTGGGGTTAACAAAGTCATATTGGTCGGTACTTGCGGCCAGGATCCCGAAGTTCGCTACTTGCCTAACGGTAATGCTGTGACCAACCTGAGCCTGGCGACCAGCGAACAGTGGACCGACAAGCAGACCAACGAGCGCAAAGAGAAAACCGAGTGGCACCGCGTGTCGTTGTTCGGCAAGGTCGCAGAGATCGCCGGTGAATACCT
Organism: Pseudomonas sp. PA-4-8C; assembly: GCF_021606625.1. Classification (NCBI taxonomy): domain Bacteria; kingdom Pseudomonadati; phylum Pseudomonadota; class Gammaproteobacteria; order Pseudomonadales; family Pseudomonadaceae; genus Pseudomonas; species Pseudomonas sp. PA-4-8C. The sequence goes on along the minus strand of NZ_WKCD01000216.1, from coordinate 412 downwards.
GCGCAAAGGTTCGCAGGTGTACATCGAAGGCAAACTGCAAACCCGTGAGTGGGAAAAAGACGGCATCAAGCGTTACACCACCGAAATCGTGGTCGACATGCAAGGCACCATGCAACTGCTGGGCGGCCGTCCACAGGGCGACCAACAGGGCCAGGGCGGCATGTCCAACTCGGCACCGCGCCCACAGCAGTCGCGTCCGCAGCCAAGCCAGCAGCCACAGCGTGAGTCGCGCCCAGCGCCACAACAGGCTGCTCCGCAACCGGCTCCGGATTTCGACAGTTTTGATGACGATATCCCGTTCTAAGGTCCAAGACCGACCCTGAACAAACAAAACCCCCGATAGCGAAAGCATCGGGGGTTTTTTATGGGCAATGCCCAGGTGTCGGTGCACGGGATGCCTTTGTGCAAACAG
>NZ_WKCD01000215.1:0-9762 GCF_021606625.1 Pseudomonas sp. PA-4-8C | reverse complement strand
GGGTACGGTCGGTGGCGTTATTGAGGATGACCCCGTTGGCGCCGACGTTGTAGTCATGAAATTGGTTGTGTGAGAGTCCGTTGGCATTCGGCGTGGCGATGTTGACGATGGGCACGCCATTGCCTGCTTGCCCGAGCGTCGTACCGGGGGCATTCACCACAATGCCGTCTGCCTGGGCCAGCAACGGGTGCCAGAACATGGCGTTGGCCAGAATCAATGCCAATCCACGTTTAGGCAGCCCCAGGAAATGGGAGCGGCTTTTTACGGCAGCAGAAGGCTGGCGCGCGAGGAATGCGTACTGGCGAACGTCCATGTCATGTCTCGAAGCCCGAAGGCGGTCAAAAATTTAAAGGAAAAAGTCCAGGCGGAAATAGATCGGCGCTTCACGGTCCGTGATCGCTTCCGGTCGTTCCAACGAGTGTGCAAAGGCCACGCTGGCCGCGACATTCTTGCCGCGTGCGAACAACTCCACCGAGTTGCTGCTCATGCGCCCATGCTGCTCGGCGTTGTAGCGGCCATGGCTGATCACGCCCTGGTCGTAGCCCAGGCTGGTGCCGTATTCAATGAACACCGGCTGCATCCAGGCCCAGGTCACCGGCCGGCTCCAGCGCAGGTCGTTGCGCCAATAGCCGCCGCTGTCGCCGGCGAGCATTTGGTCTTTGTAGCCACGAATCGACGACTGCCCGCCCAGGCTCATGCGCTGAGGGCTGAACAACACGTCTTCGCTGTGCTGGCCGGTCATCAAGCTGCTGAAGCTGAAGGACTCACCCCACAGTTTGAATGGATACAAATAGCTCACCGTAGCGGTGTACTTGCGATAGCGCGCATCCGGCTGCCCAGGCTTTGGATCGTGATTGGCCTGGGCGTCGAATGCGCCGATGCCGTTTTGCATGCCAAGGTCAATGTTGAGGAATGAACCGCCAATACGCCGACCATGGTTGATGCCCACTTGCGCTTCACTGAGGCGGTTGCTGCTCAAGGCAAGCTTGCTGTCTTCGATAAAGTTGTTGGTGCGAAGATAGGCGATGCCAGTGTTCAAGGACGTTTTGCTCAAAGCGTCACGATGGATCACCCGCTCCAGGCGCAACTGATGAGTCTGGCTGTCGCCGGTCTGCTTGAACTTGAAATTGTTAGCCTCGGCTCGCGAGCGGTATTCACTGTCGATATAGCTGTACGAGAGGTTCCACCAACCGAAAGGCAGGCTATAACTGAGCATCGAATTGCGCGAGGTTTTCTGGTGATCACTGACGGCATCGTGGCCGCCACGCAGCGACAGTTGGTCGGCCAGGCCCAACGGATTGTCCCAGTCCAGACTGGCGCCCCACTGCTGCTCACCGGTGCTACGCTGGCCGCCGTTATGCCGCGACAAGCCGACACGCCAGGGTTTTTGCGGGGTGTTTTTGACCAGTACATCACTGCCCCCCACGGCCTTGCCCGGCGCCAGCTCCATTTGCGCCTGGTTCGACGGCAAACGATTCAACTGATCGACCATCTGCTCGATTTCGCGCAGATTGAGCAGTTCGCCCTGCTTGCCGGGGAAACTCATGGTCAATTGGCGGTCGGTGATGCCGCCGCCTTCGGCAGCTTTCAGGCTCTCCAGCTTCCCTTCGACCACTTGAATCTTGAGATTGCCGCTGGAAAGGTCCTGCTGCAGCAAGTAGGCGCGACTGGTGACCAGGCCTTTGGCCAGATAACGGTCGGTGATCACCTTGAGTACTGCGTTGAGCTGCGGCACACCAAGACATTGGCCGACATAGGGCTTGATCAGATCAGCGCGCTCACCTTCGCTCAGCGCATCCGCACCGCCCAGCTCGATGGTTTTGATCGCAAAGCAGCGCGTATCGACGGGGGTTGTCGGGGTTGCCGGCGCGGCGGACTTGCCGGGCAGGTCTTTGAGTTCTTCAAGGCGCCGTTGCTGCTCTTCGAGCAGGCGGTCCTGGCGGTCACGGATCAGGTCGGTGATGCCGGGAGCGTTCTGCGGCGTAGCCGCTTGCGCCCATCCGGAGGTGCCCAGGCAAAAAAAAGCGGACAACAGGCTTAACCTGGTCCGACGCGGTAAACGCCACACTTTATAGATCCCTCTATATGGCTTTATGCCATCCAATGTAGCGATGATAAGATGTCATTTTGATGGCGTCAATTAAGCGTGCAAATTCGTTTAATCCTTTATGCAGAGCTGCGCGGGCTTGAAATGTAGAGTTTTTTGGGGGTTGAGCCCTACCGCTAAACAATGACGCTGCGTGTGGTATCGAGCCGTTGCGTTAATCAGCAAGCAATAAAAAACCCCACAGCATCAGAGACCCTGTGAGGTTTTTACCTTCCGTTTCGCAGGTGCCGTGTCAGACCACGCTGATCATCTCTGCACTCAACTGCGCCGCATTGAACCCCACCAGGGTGACACTGCTGTCCCCCGCCAGAATCACGCTGTCACTGCCATGCTGGGTCGTGGCACCAAGCACAGCATCGGCGCTGGCGAACAGCGACTTGGCGAATACCAGCAGGTCCTGCCCGTTCTGGTGAATGTTGAAGTCGCTGATCACGTCGTGGCCAAACCCGCGTTGATCGAAAACAAACAGGTCGCTGCCCACGCCACCGCTGAGTTGGTCATTGCCCAGCCCGCCGATCAAGACGTCATTGCCGCTGGCGCCATACAGCGCGTCGTTGCCCGTGCCGCCCAGCAGTGTGTCGTTGCCGTCGCCGCCGTGCAGCAGGTCGTTGCCAGCGCCACCGTCGAGCCGGTCATTGCCGTTCTGGCCGAATATCAGGTCGCGCGCGGCGGTGCCTTTGAGGGTGTCGGCCAATTGGCTGCCTTCGATGGATTTGGCATACGCCTTATCGGCGCCGAACAGGCCTTCGAAGTCGAGTTTGCCACTGGTCACCGTATAGGCCGGCGTGAGGACCTCGCCAATGCCACCGAAGAGCCCGCCGAACACGGGCACATGCCCGAGGCTGTTGGCCAGGCCGGTTTCGAACTCCACATGCTCTACGCCGTGCAATGCCTTCAGGCCGTATTGGCCGCTGCTGTCGTTCAGAAACAACGTGCCGTCGCTGAGTTTTACGGCTTCGTAGGAAGACGAGGTGCCTTTGAGGAAGACTTTGTCGTTACCTTCGCCGCCAGCGACGATATCGGTACCGGTACTCACGCGGAAACTGTCGTCGCCCTTGAACCCGTCGAGGAAGTCATCGCTGCGCCCGTCCTGCAGCTTGTCCGAACTGTCGGTGCCCAGCAGGAACGCCGGTGTGCCGTAGTGGTTGGAAGTGGCGGTCTGCTTGTCGCTGACCCACGTAAAACTGCGGCTGATGGCGTCGAGGTTGCTGATGATGATGGTGCTGTCGCGTTCGATGTAATCGTAGAAAGTCGATTGGGCGATGCGCTGGATAGGGTTGATGAAAATACCTTCCAGGTGCGCGGCCCATCCTGACAGGTTGGCAATCGAGAACGGACCATTGGGCCAGGTAGGTAGCGCATAGATTGTGTCGAACAGCACGATGTTATCGGTGGTCGAGGTGTAACTGGCGTCACTGCCTTGAAGCGCATCGATGATGGCGCTGCCCACGTCGGTCTCTTGCCCCGTGAGACGGTGGACCACATCGTTTTCAAAGCCGAAGTTGAAGATTCCCTCGCTGTTGCTGGACTTGGGCGACTCCATGCCAAAGTAGTCCGAATCCTTGAAAAAACCGTCGGCCAAAGTGTCCTTGCCGATATACATGCTGTTGGTGACGGAGCCACCCTGGCTGTAGCCGGTTACCAGAACATCTTTGCCGCTCAGGTTGTGGTCGGTGGCGTAATCCTTGATTGAATTGAGCAGGTAGTCATAGCCGTTGATATAAGAGTTATCGATCATCGCCGGCCAACCCAGCAGATCAATTGGCGAGTTAGTGCCGGCAATGGAAAAGCCCATTTTGACTAATTGGCCGCTGTCATCGTATTGACCAAACACTCTGGCCTGGGAGCCGAACACGCCGTCGCCGGTAAAACTTCCTGTGATGTCGGTGTGGCTACTATCAACCTGCAGTTCGCTCGCGCCGATCTCACGCCAGCCCTTGGGCAGTGCGAAGGTGTTGCCCTCGCCCAGCACAAGCCCCGGAATGTTGTAGAGCGCGCCTACGGTGGCAACACCGCTGGTGTAAGTGGCGAGGGTCCAGGCATCTGAAATCAGGACGCGGGCGTCTTGCCCCTTGTAATCGAATATAGCCATGTCAGTACTCCTTGAGCCCAGCGATCAACACCGAAAGTCAACGGTAATACCTGATGCGTCGGGCTAAACAATATGCATTGAAGTTGTTGTTGTGCATTCTGTTCAGGCTGCTTCGTTTCTTAATATCGAGGTTGACCATTAAGGAAGCTCGTCAACACTAGCCTAGAAGCGCCGCCGTAAAGTGACCGACTATCGGAAGGTAAGGGTATGTACTTAGGGATATAGACGACAAAAGCGCCATAAGCGCTGTTTGTCGAACAGGAAGGGAAGTTTTGCGTTGTTCGTGACTAACGAGTCAAAGAAAATTAAACCCTTATAGCAAGTTTTAAACTGCAATAAGAGTTCAAGAAGTTCAGGTTTCTCTGGCGTTCATGAAGAATAAACCTCAGCGCCTTGGCATACAGGCTGCTTGAACCTGGGCAATTGCTGCCGGGCCAGTTGCGCCTGCACCCCCGCCACCGCTTCAAGCACTCTTTGCGCCCAGTGCTCATCCTGCGGATCAACCACCACCACGCGAAAGCCGTGGTCGTTACCTTCAAGGCGCACGCCCTCGGAATCATCCACGTGCAAATCAATATCGAAGGCCGGCGGAAATTTCGAGGGGGTGTTTGACAGCCCATGCACCGTGAGGGCGTGGTTATGCCGCTCGCTATTCACTACGCCGTCGACACGGATGCCGTACAGCATCAGCCAACGTCTGATGTAGGAAGGCGCCCTACCCGATGAGGTATAGACCCAGATACTGCAACCCTGGCGCCGCAGCTCGCGCGTCAGCGAACGAGTGCCGATACGCAGCGGCTCTCCCCACCAACGATGAGCACAGGCCGGCAGCCAACTGCTCTCGACGTCAGCGTGGTCAAGCTGGCAAGCCAGTGTGTCGTCGATATCAAAGGAGATGCGTACGCGCGGGCGCTTGGCGGCACGCGTGAGGACCGCTTGCTGGACGGCTTGCACGGCTCGGCTGGCGAGTGTTGGATACCAGCGCATTAATGGCCTCCCTGATAGATAGGCTGTGGTATATCGCTCAAGAAAAACGCCTTGGGATCCGGGGCCTGTTCCTCCAGGAAGGCGGCGTATTTTTTCTTGATCTTGGGCAATTCATACAACGCCTTGACCCCATGTTTGGCCGAGTTGCGGATCACCGAGGAAGGATTGAAGTAACCCTCGGCATTTTCCAACGTCAGCACAAACGGTGGCAACCCGGCGCGCATCAGCAGATAGCTGACGATCAGCGAGCCACTGCGGTTGTTGCCTTCGATGAACAATTGCGGCTTGCTGAGGATGCGCACATACACACCGGCCGCACGCTTCCACACCGATTCACTGCGATACGCGCAGTACCAATTGAACAAGTCCTTGATACCGCCTTCAACGTTGTTGAAGAAGTGCTCCTCGGTGGCGGCCAGGTGCTGCGCGTATTCCACGCGGCGCGCCGGGTCACTTCCGCAGAGCACGGTGGCGTTGATCTCCAGCATCAAGTCCAGATGATGAAGGTCAAACAGGTCAACGCCCCGTGCGACATAGTCGTCAACCAGCGCATAACCTTCAAGCACGTTGTGCAGCACTTCGTCGGTCAAAGGGTCGCGTGGCTCGGTAAATTGCGTGCTGAGCTCGGCAAAGCGGCTCTGCACTTTACGGAGCGCGCGTTCAATCGCTGACAAATCAAGACGATGCGTTGCAGACATTGGCGTTCCTGGGCTGACGGTAGCGCACGTGTGGTTTCTATCGAACATGGAGTGACTCAGCTGAACTTGCCGCTGATGTAATCCTCGGTCATCTGTTCACGTGGGCTGCCAAAAATCTGCGCGGTCGGGCCCATTTCCACCAGGTAGCCGGTACGCGTGCCCTGGGAAATATCCACCGAGAAAAACGCTGTGGTGTCCGCCACGCGAATGGCCTGCTGCATATTGTGGGTGACCAGGGCGATGGTGTAGTCCTTCTTCAGCTCCACCATCAGCTCCTCTACCCGGCGAGTCGCAATCGGGTCGAGTGCCGAGCAAGGCTCATCGAGTAACAGCACTTCCGGCTCAGTGGCGATAGCGCGGGCAATACACAGCCGTTGCTGCTGGCCACCGGAGAGCGACAGGCCGCTGACCTTGAGCTTGTCCTTGACTTCATCCCACAGCGCCGCGCCTTGCAGGGCGTGCTTGACGCGGTCGCCCAGGTCGCCTTTGTAGCGGTTCAGGCGCAGGCCGAAGGCGACGTTGTCGAAGATGCTCATGGAGAACGGGTTCGGCTGCTGGAATACCATGCCGATGTAACGGCGCACTACCACCGGGTCTACACCCTTGCCGTACACGTCCTGCCCCAGAAAATGCACGTGGCCCTCGAAGCGAAAGCCCTTCACCAAATCGTTCATGCGGTTGAGGCTGCGCAGTACCGTACTTTTGCCGCAGCCGGACGGGCCGATAAAACCGGTGATCTTGTTTTTCTCGATCGGCACATGGCTGTCACGCACCGCCATGAAGTTACCGTAGAAAATCCGGTCCAGCTTGCAGTCCATGACCACAGGCGATTGGGTGACAAACGGAGCGGCTATTTGCGCAGTTGAGACGTTCAAGATTCAGATGCTCCCGTTCTTAATACTTAGGCTTGCCGAAGATACGGCTCACAATATTCACGACCAGCACGATCATCACCAACACCAACGAGGCCGCCCAGGCGAGCTCCAGCTGGTTGTCGAAGGGCATGCCGGAAAAGTTGTAGATCAACACGGCGAGGGAGGCCGTGGGGTTCATCACCGCCAGGTCGCCGTCGTGGTAGATCCAGTAGTTGCTGAACAGCGCGGTAAACAACAACGGCGCGGTTTCGCCTGCGGCACGTGCCACAGCAAGCATCACGCCGGTGAGGATCGCCGGTAGGCCGGTCGGCAAGATGATCTTCCAGATCACCTGCGAGCGGGTGCAGCCCATGCCGTAAGCCGCGTCCTTCATGATCTTGGGCACCATGCGCATCGACTCTTCCGCCGTCAGCACTACGATGGGCAGCATCAGTACCGCCAGGGCCACGCCGCCTGCCGGTGCCGAGTAGGTGCCGGTGGTCATCACCACCAAGGCATAGGCAAACACGCCGGCCAGGATCGAAGGCAAGCCGGTGAGCATCTTGGCGGCAAAGCGTGCAGCGTTGGCCAGTTTGCTGTCCGGCCCCAGTTCGGCCAGGAAGATCGCGGCCATGATGCCCACCGGCACTGCGATCGCCGCAGCGATACCGACCATCACAAAGGTGCCGGCCATGGCGTTGCCGAAACCACCGCCCGTTTCAAAGCCGGTGGGCGGCAACTCGGTGAACACCTCCAGGCTCAGGCGTGCGCCGCCACGGGTGATCAGCATGTAGAGCACCGAAATCAGCGGCACACTGGCCAGCAGCGCGCCCAGCCAGACCAGCGTGGTCAACACCAGGCTGCGCAGCGCCCGGCCTTCGAACTTGCGCTGCAGGCTCGGTACAGCGGTGATAGGGGATGTGAGATTAGTCATCATCGGTTACCCCGTTGGGCGTAGAGCATGATCATGGAACCGATGACATTCACCAGCAGCGTGATGAACATCAAGACGAGGGCGGCGTACATCAAGACCTCCACCTCGTTGGGCCCGGCTTCGGGGAAGTTCAGCGCCAACAAGGCTGCCAACGTGTTGGCCGGCGCGAACAGCGACAGGGAAATGTTGTTGGCGTTGCCCACCAGCATCGCCAGCGCCATGGTTTCGCCCAGCGCACGGCCGAGGCCGAGTACCAGGGAGCCAAAAATACCGGTGGCGGCAGACGGCACCATCACCTTGAGGATCGCCTCCCAATGGGTGGTGCCCATGCCGTAGGCGGCCTGCTTGGTTTTCATCGGCACGCTGGTGAGCGCGTCCTGGGACACGGCGGCAATCGTCGGCAGAATCATGATGGCCAATACCAGCGCCGCTGGCAGCAACCCCGGCCCGCTCAAGGACGTGCCGAAAAACGGGATCCAACCCAGTTCACTGTTCAACCAGGTAGTCAGTGGCCGGATCGCCGGGATCACCACGTAGATGCCCCACAGGCCATACACCACGCTGGGGATGGCCGCGAGCAGTTCAACGATGGTGCGAAACACCGCCGCCAGCTTGGCCGGCAGAAAGTCCTGAGTCAGGAAAATCGCCATGCTGACACCGAAAAAGCCCGCAATCAGCAGCGCGATAAAAGCGCTGTAGAGCGTGCCCCAAATGGCCGGCAGGATCCCGTACTTGCCCTGGTTAACGTCCCAGACACTGCCAAAAAGCACATCGAACCCGTGCTTTTCCATGCCCGGCAAGGCCTTGCGTCCCACCTCGAATACCAAGGCCGCGACCAACGCCAGAATCAGTACCACCCCGATTCGCGCGAGCCCACGGAAGGTGCGATCAACCAGGAAGTCCTTGGCGGAGGGAGGTTGGCAGGCAGAATCCCGGTTAACCGGTACGACGAAAGGTTTGTTCATTGGCTAATTCCGGAACAGGGGGGAAACGCCCCCGGCGCGGCAAACAGCCCACACCGAGAGCGGCCTCACGGGTGTTACTGAATGTTGGCGGAAGCTTTGCGAACCTGCTCTACCACCGATGGCGGCAGCGGAATGTAACCCATCGAGTCGGCGATTTTCTGCCCCTCGGTCAGGCTGTACTCAACCATTTCGCGCATGGCCTTGGCCTTGGCAGGGTTGCCGTTGTCCTTGCGGAAGATCATCCAGGTGTACGAGGTGATCGGGTAAGACTTGGCACCGTCCGGGTCCGGCAACCAGGCCACCAGGCTTTCCGGCATCTTCACGGCGGCCAGGGCCTCGGCGCCGCTTTCAGCGTTTGGCACCACGTACTGGCCGGCCTTGTTCTGCAACTGGGCGAAGTCAACCTTGGCCAGTTTGGCGAAGCCGTACTCGATGTAGCCAATTGCGCCTGGGGTCTGGCGTACGGTGGCGGTCACACCATCGTTCTTGGGCGACTTGATGAATTTGTCGCTGGCCGGCCAGTTGACGGTGTTGCCCTCCCCCAGCGCCGTTTTGAATTCAGGGTTGATGGTGGCCAGGTGTTTGGTGAAGACCGCTGTGGTGCCGCTGGAATCTGCACGCACAACCACCGTGATCGGCGTGTCGCTGAGCTTCAGGTCCGGGTTGGCGGCGACGATCTGTGGGTCGTTCCACTTGGTGATCTTGCCCAGGAAGATATTGGAGTAAACATCACGTGGCAGCTTGAGGCCCTTGGGATTGCCCGGCAGGTTATACGCCAGCACGATTTCACCGGCGGTCATTGGCAGCAACTGCACGCCTTCGGCGACCTTGGCGATGTCTTCGTCTTTCATGGCCGAGTCACTGGCGGCGAAGTCGACGGTTTTATTCAGGAAGTCCTGCACACCTGCGCCGCTGCCCTTGGATTGATAATCCACGGTGACGCCAGCGGTCTTCTTGCTGAAATCCTTGAACCAGGTGAGGTAGATAGGTGCAGGGAAGCTGGCGCCAGAGCCGGTGAGGCGCACGTTTTCGGCGGCGAAGGTCACGGAGGAGGCACACAGGGATACCGTAATGGCGAGTGCTGCGGACTTCATCAAGCTTTTCATTAAAAGGAACTCGTTGTGG
>NZ_WKCD01000214.1:0-9764 GCF_021606625.1 Pseudomonas sp. PA-4-8C | reverse complement strand
GTGCCCACCGGTATTGCGGTGGGCCGCAGTGCCATGGGCGCAGGCCTCACCCGCGCGACCCTGGAACTGGGTGGCAAGAACGCCGCCGGCTTCCTGCGCGACATGGATGTAGACAAAGCGGTGGATGGCATCATCGAAGCGGGCTTCTTGCACTCAGGGCAAATCTGCGCAGCGGCCGAGCGTTTCTTCGTGCACCGCTCGCAGATCGATGCCGTGCTGGAAAAGCTCAAGGCACGCCTCAGCCGCCTGACCATCGGCTCGCCCCTGGACGAACACACCGACTTCGGCCCGGTGACCCACCAGCAACACCAACACAAACTGCTCGGCTACTTCAACCAGGCCCGCGCCGAAAACAACACGATCATCCACGGCGGCCACCTCATCGACCGCCCCGGCTGCTACGTCGAACCCACCGTCATCCTTGCCAACCACCTGCACGACACCCTGCTCAACGAAGAAACCTTCGGCCCCATCGCCACCTTCCTGCCCTACGACAGCGAAGACGAATTGCTGGCCATGATGAACCACGGGCCCTACGGGTTGAGCGCCAGCCTGTGGACCAATGACCTGGGCAAGGCCCTGCGCATGATCCCGGCCGTCAAGGCCGGCACCGTGTGGGTGAACATGCACACCTTGCTCGACCCGGCAGTGCCGTTTGGTGGCAGCCGGTCTTCGGGATTAGGGCGGGAGTTTGGCAGTGCGTTCATTGAGGATTACACCGAGCTTAAGTCGGTGATGGTTCGGTATTAAGGGCTGAGTGCCGACGACCGGAATCAGGGCGCAGGTTTGGCGGGTGGGCCACGAAACAGGTTCCTGGAAATGATGTCGGCCTTCAGCATCTTGAGTTGCAGATGACGATTCACTGCGCCAACCCCTTCCATATAACGGGTGACATGGCGCTTCCACGTATCGACCAACACGAAGGGCGCCAAGCCAATTGCAACAAACGGAAAAATAACCAAACCGAAAAGGATTTTCATAAGTTCCAAGCACCCTTGCAACAAATTCACAGGGCCCAAGGATTTTTCATAATGCAATTTCTTGGTCAACACGTCGGAAATCAGGTTCGTACCGATGGCGGCGGTTACAAACGGGAAAACAAAGAGGAACAGGTTGGAGCGGTGTTTCACCTGGTCAAACAGAGCACCGCTGATTTTGCCTTTTTCGTGCAGTGACTGCGCCAGCCCATTGAATGCGTCGATAGAGACCACGGCACACGCGGCAATCGAAATCAGCGCAACGCCGGTCGCCACGACAACTTGCGGCGTGGTGTCTTTGTCGAGAATGAAGCCAATCACCGCCATCACCAACACAAAGGCCATCACCAAAAAGCCCAGTTGCACATCCAAGCCAAACAACAATTCGTAATTCATCCGTGAACCTCTCTATCAACACTAATTAAAATAACCAGCTGTCACTGATAAGGAATCAAGTGATCGTGCTCCAGATCCCGCATCAACTCGCTCAACATCTCGCTTTCGCTGCGGGGCTCGGTCATGGGGATGTACCAGGTCGTAGCTGTCCAACCACCACGCTTGTAAGCATAGGTTTTGAGCAGTTGCCCGTCCTTGAACAGCGAGCCGTGCAACTGGCGCTCGTAGGTGTAGGGCACTGGCACGGTCAACAGCGTCAACGCGCCAAGTATCGCCGGGAGCGCACCGGCCCCTTTACCGCCGCGTTGATCGACCAACAAGCTGTAGCCCGTCTTGCTGAAACCGCCATCCATAAAACTGAAGGCACCTGTGTCACGCAACAACTGGACAACTTCGCGTTGCGTCTGCTGTTCAAACCTCGACACGGGCGACGGCATCGTGACACTCATCGGCACGTAGGCACGCTCTGCCTTGTAATCCAACGGTTTGAGGGCGGTACCGCAACCACCGAGCAACAGCACGGCGGCCAGTAACGTAGTCCTGATCATTGTGCGTGCTCCTCGGGCAGCAGCCCGTCGCGCTGTACATCTTCGGCAAAAGCCCGTGCAACACGGTGACCGCTCTGTAGCTCCATCCCGCCAGGGCCATCCAGCAGCCAGGAATATTTGTGGGTGACGTTGCGGTAGCTGTACTGCTTGAGCTGCTTCCCATTGTGCTGCAGGGAGAACTCGGTGGTGGTGTCAATGCTCACGGACAGGGGCAGCAGAAACAGAGTTGCCGCGCTCAGCAGTACCACCGGGAAAGGCGGCATATCACGCTGAACGTTGTAGCGCACCCACACCGAGTAATCGTCCGCGTTGCCCCGGCCGCTTTCGACACTGCGAAACACCCCAGTCTCACGCAATTGGTTACGAATTTGTGCTGCATTAAGCGGGTCATCGATCATGACGTGGATCGGCTTGAGGTATTCCTTGCCATCGGGCAATGCATGCTCAGGAAGCGTATGGGTGGTTGCACACCCGGTCAGCAGCGCCAGGGCGCTGAACGTAATAAAACGGTTCATGGGCGTGTCTCGTGAAGGATGTTCTGGCCCGCCCCGGATGGCAGCGGCGCGATGATATAAGGGGCGGCGCTGCGATAATCCAGCGGCAACAACTCCAGAGCCGGCAGGCCCGCAACAGAGTGCCGCGCTAGCGGCTCATCGCGTCCTTGCTGGTCGCGCCAGCGGAAGGCACACAGCGAAGCGCCAAGGCATAACGAGCGAAATTCACCGAGGTAATAGGCGTTGCCGGCCTTCAGGCGCAGTGGCAGGTTGAATTTCTCTCGCGCCTGCACCGAGGTGTAGGTCGTCCCCAGAGTGGGTGAATAACTGCTGGAGAAAAACTGAAAATCATAGAACTCATAATCCCCAGGCTTGAGCGCCAACACGAATACACTGGCGGCACCGGCCGCATCCTTCACATCCTGAGGTGTTTGCCGACCGACGCCCACCCAGATCGCTGCGGCGCCAAACTCGGAACCGCGCTTGCGAAACAGTAAACGCTGATTAGGCGCAGGAGATGCGCTAAGGCTCTGCGGGCCGATTGATCCGACTACATAAGCGACCGGGTCCTGGGGGCCAGGTTGCAACGGCTGGCTAACCAGCGACGCAGACTGAGTACCGCAACCTGCCAGGGCTGCCGTAATCAAGAACAAGGCCAAAGGCCGAGAGAAGCGAGACATATCGAATCCTGAACGCAGGCAAAAAAATAAACGGCAGGCGTCAGGAAAAATATGGGATGAGCCTTCCTGGCGCTGCGCCTCGCGTCACTGCGAGGGGGGGGCGAATGGTACGGGGGGAATCGCGGTTTGACTACAGATGATCAGCAGCATGTGTCAGCGCTCGGTGAAAACCACTCATATCACCGCCTCCGCCTCAATCTCAATCAACCACTGCGGCAACGACAACCCGCTGACGATAATCCACGAAGACGGTGGCGGGTTGTGCGGGAAGCGCTCAAGTAGCGCATGGGCGATCGACGCTTGCTGCTCACGGGCAGACTCGACGATATACAGCCGCAGCATGATCACATGAGACAGGTCGCCACCGACCTCGGCCAGCACCTTTTCGATATTGTCCAACGCTGCGGCGGTCTGTTCGGCGATGCCGGGGCCGACCGTGTGCTCTTGAGCATCCACGCCCACCTGCCCCGACAGCATGATTCGCCGGCCCTCTGGCACTTCCATGGCCTGGCTGAAACCGTATTGCAGGGAGTTGAATACCGTCGTGGGATTAATAACCTTTCGTTGCATGACCAATCCTTGTTGTCAGTAGGAAAACAAGGCTAACCCAAAGGAATCGCTAAGGATGATGGTTCAACATCCAGCAACATGTTCGTGGGTGAAGCGCTGAACCTTGAGTGCCCGGCGGCCTGATGAAAACGCGCAAACCCACCAGGCAATCACATCCCCTGTAGGAGCGAGCTTGCTCGCGAAAAACCCACAGGCGCCGCGCTTACTCAGGAAGCACGCGTTATCGTTAACGTGTTTCGCGAGCAAGCTCGCTCCTACATGGGGTATTCGGCGTACCCGCAACGGCGCGGTTGTCAGACCGCGCTTACACAACTTTCGGGTTGCGTCCGATGAGCCTCGCCGCTAACCTTCGCGGGTCGCTGCAAAATCAGCGAATGGGTGTGGTAGCCCAGTTCTTTCATAGACCCCAAAAACGCTCAAGGGCGTTTTTTTATGCGGGCTGCTTTGTGGCGGCTGTGCATGGGAGGCTTCGGCCTGCCGGGTTTCTATGACCGGTCTACCACCCCGTGTACAGTCGCCTCCTTACTTCGTGTGGTAGCGAAATGGAGGTGCTCATTCATAGGAGCTTCGCCATGAAAAAAGTCACACCCAATCCCCCACCGTCCCCCTCGGATGAAAACCCGCAACTGCCTCCAGATGTCATCTTCACCGTCCGCCCCGGACTCAGCACTGAAGCCGCCTTGAGCAATGCCAGCGAAATGCTGGAGTCCGCGACTGTCTGCGCCTACGACTGTGCCGAACAGCTTGACGGTCACGCCCGCAAGCAGGTGTTGGCGGTGGTGCAGATGATCGAGATTGCGCAGTTGCTGGTAGATGAAGCGCTGAACCGTGAGTGCCCGGTGGCCTGATGAAAACGCGCAAACCCAACAGGCAATGAGATTCCCCTGTGGGAGCCGTCGAGCTTTAGCGAGGCCGCGATAGCGGTGGGTCAGGCAATGAATATGTTGACAGTGCCGCCGCCATCGCAGCCTCGCTAAAGCTCGACTGCTCCCACATTGGATCGGCTGTGTCTCAGTAGATAGTGATCCATGCTGGAACTTCACTGCTATCATCCAGCCACTACTTATGACATGGAGGTCGCTATGCACCAGGTAACAACCCTCGCTTGCTTACTGGTATGCGGCGCCCTCACCGGCTGCAGTATCACGCAAACCGTCACCCCCGTTCCCTCCTCAACTGTTCACTCGCCCGCAATCTGCATGATTCCCGCCGCAGGCTTGCGTGAAGGCTTCAATACGACTTACACCGCTCAATTACGCAATAAGGGCTTTCAAACCCGCGAGTTGCCGCCAGGCGCCCCGCCCGCCAGTTGCGCGCTGTCGACCACTTATATCGGTACATGGAGCTGGGACATGGCGCTGTACATGAGCTTCGCCGATATCCAGGTGTTCGAGAACGGTCGAAGGGTCGGACAGGCGTTGTATGACTCAACTTCGGGTGGCGCCCGAATGGGCAAGTTCATCGATGCGCAAAGCAAAATCATCGAGATGACCAATCAGCTGTTTCCCAATGCTGATTACGGCATGACTCGACGTCAGGCTGACCTTCTTCCCTAGAGCGAGCTCATCCACCTGCCTGCGCCACACTTCACACCACCTTCTGTAGGAGCGAGCTTGCTCGCGAAAAACCCGCAGGCGCCGCGCTTACTCAGGAAGCACGCGTTATCGTTAACGTGTTTCGCGAGCAAGCTCGCTCCTACAGGGCATTATCGTGCCTGGCTACCAGGTGCCCATCGCCAGGCTGTGTGGCGAAAATTCCGCGAATTGCCAGCGCAAGGCCAACGCTGCCGGGCGGCGGACCACATGTTCCACCGTCACCGTCCACAAGCGCTGCGCGCCTTCGAACTCAGCCACTTGCGGCCCACCCAGGATCAACGAAGTACGCCCGGCCACTTGCAGCACGTCGCCGGTCTCAAAATCCACAAACAACAACCCCGCCACCGGGTTGGCGTGCAGGTTGCCGAGGGTGTTGAAGAACAGGTTGCCGGCAAAATCCGGGATGGTCAGTACGTTGCCTTGCACCCGCACAAATCCCGTATTGCCGCCTCGGTGGGAGACGTCCACCGAGCGTTCGCCGTGCAGGTCGACGTAGCTGGCGACGAAGAAGGTGTCGGCGTGGCGGATCAGTGCTTGAGCCGCGTCGTCCAGGCGGTTGCTGCGCTCTGCCAGGTTGCCGGGTTTTCGCGCAATGCCGGCGACGGGGCGCAGTTGGATGTACTTGGGGCAGTTGCCGAAGGTGTGTACCACCTCGACCGCGAAGCCCTCATGCTCAAGCGTTCCAATGCGGCCATTCATGCGGTTGCGGCGGCGGGTGTTGAGGTCGATGCCCAGCAGGCCAATGGCCGAGCCATCCGTTATTCCAGCCCAGGCGGGATCAGTTTTGGAAGGCAGGCTGTCGATCTGCAGCGTGTGCGGATCTGGTGAGTGCGCGAAGCCTGGTGCGCCCTCCAGCATCGTCGCCCAGGGGATGCCCTGTTCGTCCACCACACCCGCGATCACATACGGCAGTAGCGGGTAAAAATCGCGGTGCTGCTCAGGCAAATGATCACGAATGACCTTGGGCCCGAGCACGGCCATGCGTTCAGAAACGCCGGCACTGTCCTGCATGTGTCGTTCGCCGACATGCCAAGGGGTTGGTTCAATCGAGTGCATGGCGCTCACCTCCGGTTAGAGACTGAAGATGCTGCGCCCAGGCCGTAATAGAGAGAATGCCCACCCAGGGCAATCCACTATTACGCCAGCTGAAACGCCGGATGCTCACGCAACGCCGTGACGCAGTAGTCGACAAAGCTGCGCACGCGCATCGACGCATGGCGGCCTTCGCGGTAGACCACATGCACCGGCTGCGGCGGCAACTCGAAGGTAGGCAACAGGCGCTGCAACTGGCCGCTCACCAGGTGTTCGTGCAGCGGGTAACTCAAGGCTCGAATCACGCCCGCCCCCTGCACCGCCGCATTGATCGCCCCTTGGACAGTGGCGCAACTCAGCCGGGCGCGAGCCTTGAGGGTGTAATGCGGGAAATCCCAGTGCACCGGGTCGGTGCTGGCAATCAGATGGTGCTGCTTGAGTTCAGCCGGATGCCGGGGTTCGCCCCGGGTCGCCAAGTAAGCGGGGCTGGCGCAAAGGACAGTGCCCACCTGCCCGACTTGCCTTGCAATGAGTGACGAGCTGGGCAATTCGCCGACCAGCACCGCCACGTCCAGCCCCTCTACATGCAGGTTAGGGTAATAGTCGTGGTAATGCGCGATGACACGCACCGCCGGGTAGCGATCCGCATAGCCGGCCAACAGCGGCGCCATGACATAGCGGCTGAACAGCAGCGGCAGGAATATCCGCAGGTCGCCCTGGGCCTGCACATGCAAACCGTTGGCCGAAGCCTCGGCCGCGTCCACCGCGGCCAGCAGGCGCACGCAGTCGGCAAGGTAAGCCTGGCCTGCGTCGCTCAGGCTGACGCCGCGGGTGCTGCGATGCAGCAACACCACACGCAGGCGTGCCTCCAGGCGCGCAACCGCACGTACCAGGGTCGGGCCGGAGACCTGCGCATGGCGTGCCGCCGACGCCAGGCTGGGTTGCCCGGCCAGCGCGGCAAACAGCTGCATATCGCGAAAACGCTCCATCAGGCGCGCTGCTTCGTCGCCGCGTTCAGGGCCGGGTCCTGCCCGAGGCGCTGGCTGAGGAAATCCACAAACGTATTGACCTTGGCCGGTACGCGGCCGTTCTGCTGGAACACCACGTGGATCGGCAGCGGCGCCGGTTCGAAATCCTCCAGCACCAGCTCCAGCTCACCCGCCGCGACCGCTGCCGCGACTTGATAAGACAGCACCCGCGTCATGCCCCAGCCCAGACGGGCCAGGTTAATCGCGGCATTGTTGGCGGTGACCACCAGGCGCGGCTCAATCGGTACCTTCAGCGGCTGGCCGGCGTCAATGAATGTCCACTCACTGACCCGTTGGCTGGACGATGAGGTGACGAGCTTGGCCTCACGCAACTGCTCGGGCCGCTGGGGCCGCCCGTGTTGGTCAAGATAAGCCGGCGATGCGCACACCACCCGGCGTACTTCGCCGACCTTGATCGCTTGCTGCAAGGATGGCTGCAGGTGGCCGATACGCACCGCTACATCCACACCTTCGTCGGTCATATTGACCACTCTGTCGACCAGTAAGGCGTTGATACTCACCAAGGGAAAACGGTCCAGGTATTCCCCCATTACCGGCGCCACATACAGCTCGCCAAACAGTACCGGTGCGGTCACCGTCAACTGGCCGCCCGGGATGGAGTAACTGCCCGCCGCCGCTTCCTCGGCTTCGTCCAGCTCGGCAAGGATGCGTCGGCAATCGTCCAGGTAACGTTGGCCGGCTTCGGTCAAGTGCAGGCTGCGCGTGGTGCGCGCCAGCAACTGGGTGCCGATGCGTTGTTCCATGGCGGCAATCGCCCGGGTCACGCTGGGCGGCGACGTGTTCAGACGGCGCGCGGCAGCCGCGAAGCCCTCCTCCTCGGCCACGGCCAGGAACACCTGCATTTCATGAAATCGGTCCATCGGCGCCCCTCGGTTGTTATTGCGATTGCAGCCCCACCGCCGTACGCGGCATGCCAACGAAACCCGGCAGTGCTTCGATGCTGGCCAGCCAGGCGCGTACCTTAGGGTAGTCGGCCAGGGACACATTGCCTTCCGGCGCGTGGGCCACGTAGGTGTAGAAGGCGATATCGGCAATGCTGGGCTGCTCACTGGCGAGGAAACGGCTCTGGCTCAGTTGCTGCTCCATCACGCGCAGCAAGGCATGGGCACGGTTGATTGCGCTGACAGTGTCCACCTCGGCCCCAAACACCGTGGCCAAGCGCGCCGTGGCAGGCCCGGCATGGAGTGGGCCGGCGGCGGCCGAAAGCCAACGCTGCACCCGCGCTTGCCCGACAAGGTCACTGGGCAGCCATTGGCCGTTGCCATAAGTGCTGGCGAGGTAAAGCAGGATGGCATTGGAGTCGGCCAAGACCGTGCCGCCGTCATCAATCACTGGCACCTGGCCGAAGCTGTTCAGGGTGGTGAGAAACTCAGGCGTTTTATGCGCACCTTGCTTGAGGTCCACCAGGACAAATTCACTCGCCAGCCCCAGCAGGGACAACATCAGCTCAACCCGATGGGAGTGGCCGGACAGGGGGAAACCATAGAGTTTGATCGCAGGCTGGGTCATGACAGGCTCCAAATGAGTGGGTATCGACGCCAGGGATGTTCTACCGCTGCCCTGTCTGGCGGAATGACCAGGATTCACAATCCAGCATTTCATCCAGCGAAACAATACATCGTTGGCGTGGCAGCCAAGCCGGGCGCGAGCGTTTCATAAAAAAATTCAAACTATCGCCCTCCCCATCGTTCACACCTTCACGTGCAACGTTAAGTAGGAGGCAACATGCAGTACCGACAACTGGGTCATTCCGGCCTGCTGGTATCGGAAATCATCCTGGGCACCGTGCCCTTTGGCGGTCGCGCAGAATTTGAAAAATGCGGTGCGGTGGACGTGCCCCTGGCCAAGCGCATGTTCGATATGGCGTTCGACGCCGGGGTGAACATGGTCGACACCGCCGATCTCTATTCCCACGGCCTGGCCGAAGAAGTGGTGGGCAAGGCGCTGGGCGGCAAGCGCAACGACATTCTGCTGGCCACCAAGGGCCGCAGCCCGGTGGACGACAACCCCAACAACTCCGGCTCATCGCGCTACCACTTGATCCGCGCGTGCGAAGCCAGCCTCAAGCGCCTGGGCACCGACCACATCGACTTGTACCAACTGCACAACTGGGACGGTATGACGCCGATCGAAGAGACCCTGGAAGCCCTGCGCCTGTTGGTGGGTTCGGGCAAGATCCGCTACTTCGGCACCAGCAACTTCACCGCCTGGCAAATGATGAAAACCCTGGGCAAGGCTGAACTGCACGGCATGCTCAAGCCAATTACCCAACAGATCTACTACACCCCGGAATCCCGAGAGGCCGAGTACGAGTTGCTGCCGTTGGCCCTGGACCAGCAGATCGGCACGCTGGTGTGGGGGCCGATGGGCGAAGGCCTGCTGACCGGCACGACCCGACGCGGGCACAAGCCGCCGGCCAATAC
>NZ_WKCD01000213.1:0-9779 GCF_021606625.1 Pseudomonas sp. PA-4-8C | reverse complement strand
CACCTGATCCACAACTTCAATATAGGCGACTGGGAAGGCAAGGCCATCAACGCCGCCCATGTGCGCGAGCTGTTTGAGCTGCAGCCATCCAGTGGCCCGCTGTTCGCGGTGGTCTCGCGCCTGGTCTACCAGAAAGGCCTGGACCTCACCGAAGCCGTCGCCAGTTTCATCGTCGAGAACGGCGGCCAGATTGCGATCATCGGCCGTGGCGAGCCTGAAGAAGAACAGGCCATGCGCGAATTGGCACTGCGCTTCCCTGGCCAGGTGGGCGTGCGCATCGGCTTCAACGAGACCGATGCACGCCGCATGTTCGCCGGCAGCGATTTTCTGCTGATGCCGTCACGCTATGAGCCCTGCGGCCTGAGCCAGATGTATGCGCAACGCTTCGGCTCGTTGCCGGTGGCGCGTAACACCGGCGGGCTGGCGGACACCATTGAGGATGGCGTCACCGGGTTCCTGTTCAATGAGTCAACGGTGCAAAGCTACGAAGAGGCGCTGCGCCGCGCCTTCAAGGTGTTCGCCTTCCCCGGTCTGCTCAATGCCATGCGCAGCCGTGCCATGACCCAGCCGTTCAACTGGTGCCAGGCGGTGGAACCCTACGCCGAACTCTACGAACAACTGGTGGCCAAGGCCCTGGGGAAATCGAACAAATAGCGATTGGAACAACAAGGGAGGTCTTCATAGATGCCGTTACGGACTCTGGAAACCTGGCCCCACGGCGCAATCATGCTGGACGCGCACCGCACGCGCTTTGCGTTATGGGCGCCAGACGCATTTTATGTCAGCGTTGAATTGGAACAGGGTAAAACCATCGTCATGCTGCCCCAGGCCGGTGGTTGGTTCGAAGTCGAAGTCGCGTGCCCTGCCGGCACGCTTTACCGCTTTAATATCGATGGCGAAAACACGGTGCCTGACCCCGCCTCCAGGGCCCAGGCGCTGGATGTGCATGGCTGGAGCCGAGTAGTCGACCCCCTCGCCTATGAATGGCGCCACAGCCAGTGGCAAGGCCGCCCCTGGCACACGGCGGTGATCTACGAGCTTCACGTTGGCGCCATGGGCGGCTACGCTGGCGTCGAGAAACACTTGCCGCGCCTGGCTGAGCTGGGCGTCACCGCCATTGAGTTAATGCCTCTGGCGCAATTCCCCGGCGAGCGCAATTGGGGCTATGACGGCGTACTGCCCTACGCGCCCCACGCCACCTACGGCACGCCCGAGCAACTCAAGCAACTGATCGACAGTGCCCACGGCCATGGCTTGGCCGTGGTCCTCGATGTGGTCTACAACCACTTCGGCCCCGACGGCAATTACCTGGGCCAGTACGCTCAGGGTTTCTTCCAGGAAGACGTGCACACGCCCTGGGGCGCCGGCATTGATTTCGAGCGCCGTGAAGTGCGGGACTTCTTCCTCGATAACGCCTTGATGTGGCTGCTCGAATACCGCTTCGACGGCCTTCGCCTGGATGCCGTGCACGCCATCGACAACCCTGGGTTTCTGCAGGAACTGGCACAACGGGTACGCCAGCAGGTGGACGGCGGGCGCCACGTGTGGCTGATGCTGGAAAACGAACTGAACCAGGCCAGCCTGTTGCAGCACGATTTCGACGCGCAATGGAATGACGACTTTCATAATGTGCTGCACGTGCTGCTCACCGGTGAAACCGACGCCTACTACAGCGACTTTGCCGAACAGCCCACCGCCAAGCTGGCGCGCTGCCTGGCCGAGGGGTTCATCTACCAGGGCGAGACCACACGCCATGGGCATGCCCGCGGCGAGCCCAGTGCGGATTTGCCCCCCAGCGCCTTCGTGGCGTTCCTGCAAAACCACGACCAGGTCGGCAACCGCGCCCTGGGCGAACGCCTGCACCAGCTGTGTTCGCCCGAGGCGCTGAAAGCGGCGACGGCCCTGCTGTTGCTGTGCCCCATGATCCCGATGCTGTTCATGGGCGACGAGGTAAGTGCCGCCGAGCCCTTCCTGTTTTTCACCGACCATCATGGCGAGCTGGCCGAGGCCGTGCGTGAAGGCCGGCGCAATGAGTTTGCCGACTTCGCGGCGTTTCACGACCCCGAGCAACGCCAGCGCATCCCCGACCCCAACGCGCTGCAAACCTTTTTACAGTCGACGCCCTCCTTCGTCGAGAACGACCACACCCAGCTCTACCGCCACCTGCTGAGCCTGCGTCACACACACGTGGTGCCGCACTTGCCCGGCACGGTCGCCCTCGGCGCGCAGGTGCTGGCTGACCATGCCGTCACCGCGCGCTGGCGTCTGGGCAACGGCCGTGTGCTGCAGATCGACCTGAACCTGAGTGAACAGCCCCTGGATCATCCGGCACCCCACCCGATTATTTTCCAAACGCCTGCCCAGCAAGGTGCGCACTTACCGCCCTTGAGCGCACGCGTTTGCTTATCCCCTGTTGGAGACATTCTTTGAGCGAAGCGAACCTGGAAATTCTCGCCAGCCGCGCAGGCCTGGCCGTCGATTGGATCGATGCCAACGGTCGCCCGCAGCATGTAAAGCCTGACGCCCTGCGCGCCGTGCTCAAAGGCCTTGGGCACCCGGCCGACAGCGATGCCGAGATCGACGCCAGCCTGCAGCAACTTGAGCAGGCGCAGCAAGACACCCACCTGCCGCCGTTGATGACCACCGACAGTGGCGCGGGCCTGGACCTGGCGCGTTATTTCGCCCCCGATACCCCGTGTCGCGTCAGCCTGGAAGGCGGCGAAACCCTGGAACTGCGCCTGGACGGCGAGGCTGTGCTGCCCGGCGTGATCGCCCTGGGCTACCACCAGGTGCATATCGACGGGCAAACCTTCACCCTGGCCGTCGCTCCCAGCCACTGCTACAGCGTGGCCGACGCGGTCGACAGCCAACCCGCTCGTGCCTGGGGCCTCAGCGCCCAACTCTATGCCTTGCGCCGCCTCGGCGATGGCGGTTTTGGCGACACCCTGGCTCTGGAGCACCTGGTGCGTTCCGCCGCCGAGCGCGGCGCCGACGCTGTGGCGATCAGCCCGATGCACGCGATGTTCAGCGCCGACACCGAGCGTTTCAGCCCTTATTCACCCTCCAGCCGCCTGTTTCTCAACAGCCTGTATGCTTCGCCGGCGTGCATCCTCGGTGAACGTGAGGTGCGCAACGCCATCGAAGCTGCCGGGTTGGCTGACGAGTTGCATGCCCTGGAACAGCTCCCGCTGATCGACTGGCCGGCCGCCGCCAAGGCCAAGCAACGCCTGCTGCGCACACTGTATGAAGACTTCCGCCACGGCGCGCATCCCCAGCATGCCGACTTCCAAAGCTTCCGCCAGACCGGCGGCGAAGCCCTGGAAAACCACTGCCGCTTCGAAGCCATACAGGCCCAGCGTGCTGCCGCCGGTGAGGACCTGGACTGGCGCCAATGGCCCGAAGCCTGGCGCACGCCGCAAAGCCCGGCCCTGGCGCAGTTCGCCGAGGAAAACCGCGACGAAATCGGCTATTTCGCCTTCACCCAATGGCTGATCGCCCGTAGCCTTGAGCGCGCGCAACAAGCCGCCCGTGGCAGCGGCATGGGCATCGGCCTGATCGCCGACCTGGCGGTGGGTGCCGATGGCGGCGGTAGCCAGGCCTGGAGCCGTCAAGACGAACTGCTGGCCGACCTGACCGTGGGCGCGCCACCGGACATTCTCAACCGCGCAGGCCAAGGTTGGGGGATCTCTGCCTTTTCCCCAGAGGGCCTCAAGCGCAATGGCTTTCGCGCCTTTATCGAAATGCTGCGGGCCAACTTCGCCCATGCCGGCGGCTTGCGCATCGACCATGTGATGGGCCTGCAACGCCTGTGGGTGATCCCCCTGGGTGCATCACCCCGCGAAGGCGCCTATTTGTATTACCCGGTGGACGACCTGCTGCGTTTGCTCGCCTTGGAATCGCACCGCCACCAGGCCATCGTCCTCGGTGAAGACCTGGGCACCGTGCCTGAGGGCCTGCGCGAAAAGCTCAGCGCCCGCTCGATCCTGGGTATGCGTGTGCTGCTGTTCGAACAGAACCATGACGGCCAGTTCAAGCCCATCCTCGATTGGCCCGACAACGCCTTGGCCACCACCAGTACCCACGACTTGCCCACCCTCAATGGCTGGTGGCACAGCCGCGATATCGAATGGAATATCCAGCTGGGCCTGATCGACGCGCCTACTGTGGACCAATGGAGCGAACATCGCCTGCGCGAACGCCAGGCACTGCGCCAAGCCTTGAGCCAGGACCCGCAGAACTTCATCGATGAGATCCGCAACGACACCGACCATATGATCGACGCCAGCGTGCGCTACCTGGGCCATACCCGCGCGCCCCTGGTGTTGTTGCCCCTGGAAGATGCTTTGGGCATCGAGGAGCAAGCCAACCTGCCGGGCACCCTCGACACCCACCCCAATTGGCGCCGCCGCTTGCCCGGCGAAGCCGCCAGCCTGCTCGACAATGACAGCGCCGCGCGTCGCCTCGAACTGCTGGCCGTGGCGCGCAACCAAGCCTATGAGCGTGACCGATGAACGCACTGCCCCTGCGCGCCACCCAGCGCCTGCAATTTCATAAAGGTTTTACCCTCGATGACGCGGTGCCACTGGTGCCGTACTTTGCCCAACTGGGTATCAGCCATCTGTATGCCTCACCGCTGTTAAGCGCCCGCGCCGGCTCCATGCACGGCTACGATGTGGTCGACCCGACCCGCGTCAACCCGGAGCTGGGGGGCGAAGCGGCGTTGCGTCGCCTGGTCGCCGCGCTGCGTGAGCACAACATGGGCTTGATCCTCGATATCGTCTCCAACCATATGGCCGTGGGCGGCGCGGACAACCCTTGGTGGCTGGACCTGCTGGAGTGGGGCCGCCTGAGCCCCTACAGCGAGTTCTTCGACATCCAGTGGCATTCCCCCGACCCGTTGCTCAAGGGCCAGTTGCTGATGCCCTTTCTCGGCAGCGATTACGGCGAAGCCTTGCAGAATGGCACCTTGCCGCTCAAGTTCGATGCCGAACAGGGGAGTTTCTACGTCGAGCATTACGAACACCGTTTTCCGATTTGCCCCAGGGACTACGGCCTGATCCTGGGCAACGATGAGTTACTCAAACCGCTGGCCGAACGTTTCGCCGCCCTCGCCTACCAGCACGACGCCTACGCCGAAGCCGCCACGCTCAAACAAGCCCTGGCCGAACGCGCCAGCGAGCTGCTGCCAGCCATCGAACAACGCCTGGCCGCATTCGACAGTCGCCAGCCCGAGGGCTTCGAGCGCCTGCATCACCTGCTGGAACAACAGACTTATCGCCTGGCCAGTTGGCGCACCGCCGCGGACGACATCAACTGGCGGCGCTTCTTCGACGTCAATGAATTGGGCGGCCTGCGGGTCGAGCGTGCAACGGTGTTCGAAGCCACCCATGGCAAGATTTTCGAGCTGATCAGCGCGGGGCTGGTCGACGGGCTGCGCATCGACCATATCGACGGCCTCGCCGACCCGCGTGGCTATTGCCGCAAATTGCGTCGGCGGGTGGATGCGCTGTCACCCCAGCGCCACTTGCCGATCTTTGTCGAAAAGATCCTTGGCGAAGGCGAAACCCTGCGCGAAGACTGGCAGGTGGATGGCACCACTGGCTACGAGTTCATGAACCAGTTGTCATTGCTGCAACACCAACCCGAAGGTTTCGCGCCGCTGGCCGAGATGTGGACGCGTTACAGCGAACGGCCTTCAGCCTTCGGCGAAGAAGCGCGGCTGGCGCGCCAGCAGATCCTCAATGGTTCGTTGGGCGGCGACTTCGAAAGCGTGGCCCAGGCGCTGCTGCAAGTGGCCCGCGATGATGTGATGACCCGCGACCTGACCCTGGGCGCCATTCGCCGTGCCTTGCAGGAACTGATCGTGCACTTCCCGGTGTACCGCACCTACATCAGCGCCATGGGCCGCAGCGCGGCCGACGACAAGGTGTTCCAGCAGGCCATGGAGGGTGCGCGCAGCACCCTCAACGAAGGCGACTGGCCGGTGCTCGACCACCTGGAGCAATGGCTCGGTGGCCAGCCCTGGCGCAATCGTCCGGTGGGCCGCGCGCGCAAGATGCTCAAGCATGCCTGCGTGCGCTTCCAGCAACTGACCTCGCCCGCCGCCGCCAAGGCCGTGGAAGACACCGCGTTCTACCGCTCGGCGGTGTTGTTGTCGCGTAACGATGTGGGTTTCAGCACCGAGCAATTCAGTGCGCCGTTGGCAGATTTCCATGCGGCTAACCAACAACGCCTGAAGACCTTCCCCGGTAACCTGCTGGCCACTGCCACCCATGACCACAAACGCGGCGAAGACACCCGTGCGCGCCTGGCGGTGCTCAGCGAGTGCGCACCCTGGTATGCCGAACAGGTCGAGCACTGGCGCCGCCTGGCCGAGCCTTTGCGCGAGAGCGCAGAGAGCCCCTCGGCGGGTGATGAGCTGATTCTTTATCAGGTGCTGCTGGGCAGTTGGCCGCTGGAACCCAACCCCGATCTGGAGGCGTACCAACAACGCCTCTGGCAGTGGCAGCAAAAAGCCCTGCGCGAGGCCAAGTTGCAGAGCAGTTGGAGCGCGCCCAACGACGCGTATGAACAGGCGGTGGACGGGTTCCTCAAGCGCCTGCTGCTCAGTGAGGCCGGTGCGCCGCTGCGCAGTGCCCTGGACAGCGCGGCCCAGGCCATCGCCCCCGCCGGCGCCCTGAATGGGCTGGCGCAAACCTTGCTTCATCTGACCGTGCCGGGTGTGCCGGATATTTACCAGGGCGATGAGTTCTGGGACTTCAGCCTGGTCGACCCGGACAACCGTCGCCCGGTGGACTTCGCTGCGCGGCAACGTGCATTGCAGGCACCACCGGACATCGGCGAACTGTTGTTCAACTGGCGCGACGGGCGTATCAAACAGGCATTGATCGCCCAGGTGCTGGGCCTGCGTAAAGCCTGCCCCGAACTGCTGCGCCATGGCAGCTACACACCGCTGGAAGTGCTGGGCCAGCACGCGGAACGCGTCGTTGCGTTCTACCGTGAACATCAGGGCAGGCAGTTGCTGGTGGTGGTGCCGCGCTGGTCTTATCCTCTGCTTGAAAACGGGATGTTTCCCCAGATCAATGCGCAGGTTTGGGGCGATACGCGGGTGAAATTACCGTTCGCCGCCCCTGCACAAAACTGGAAGGGACTTTTTCAAACGGGCGTAGTCACACCCAACAAGGAGCTGTTGATCAGCGCTGCCCTGGGGGATCTCCCGGTCAATGTCTTTATCAATCCTGATAATCAAGAAAGCTGAAAATTTTCTGTGAGGAGTTTGTGATGAGTAAAGAAGACAAACGCATTCGCGAACTGGCGCATCAGATCTGGGAGTCTGAAGGCAAGCCCGATGGCGCCCATGATCGCCACTGGGAGATGGCGCGCAAGCTGGCCGAAGCCGAGGCGCTGACGCCGAGCAAGCCTAAACCGGCCGCCAAGCCAAAAACCGCGCCCAAGGCTGCGGCCAAGCCCAAGCCGGCTGCGCCTGCCGCCGCCAAGCCTGCGGCAAAGAAACCCGCCGCGCCGAAGAAGCCCAAACCGCCCGCCCCATGATTTCTCGGGCCTGCAGCACGCAATGCGCGCTGCAGGCTCTTTTCCGTCCATGCCATGCGCTGAAGCACCGTCAGTACGGCGGCGTTCGGCCCGAAAAAAGACCCCTTGCAGGAGCAACTCGATGAGCAAACCCGACAACACCACAGCGACGCCGGTTCATGAGCCGTCGCGGATCCGTGAAGGTTTGCCCTTCCCCCTTGGCGCCACCTGGGATGGCCTGGGTGTGAACTTTGCGCTGTTTTCCGCCAACGCCACCAAAGTAGAGCTGTGCCTGTTCGACGATACCGGCGAGGTTGAGCTGGAACGCATCGAACTGCCCGAATACACCGACGAAATCTTTCATGGCTACCTGCCCGATGCTCACCCCGGGCTGATTTACGGCTACCGCGTATACGGTGCCTATGACCCGGCCAATGGTCACCGTTTCAACCACAACAAGCTGCTGATCGACCCCTACGCCAAGCAACTGGTGGGCGAACTCAAATGGTCCGAAGCGCTGTTTGGCTACACCATCGGCCACCCGGACGACGACCTCAGTTTCGATGAACGCGACAGTGCGCCCTTCGTGCCTAAGTGCAAGGTCATCGACCCGGCGCACACCTGGGGCAACGACCAACCGGTACGGGTGCCATGGGACCGCACGATCATCTATGAAACCCACCTGCGTGGCATCAGCATGCGTCACCCTTCGGTGGGCGAGTCGGTGCGGGGCACCTGCGCCGGCTTGATGGAAGATGACGTGCTCAAGCATATCCGTCAGTTGGGTATCTCCTCGGTCGAGTTGCTACCGGTGCACGCCTTCGTCAACGACCAGCATCTGCTGGAAAAAGGCATGACCAACTACTGGGGCTATAACAGCATCGCGTTCTTCGCCCCCGACCCGCGCTACCTGGCCAGCGGCAAGATCGCCGAGTTCAAGGAGATGGTCGCGCACCTGCATGAGCAAAAGCTGGAAGTGATTCTGGACGTGGTCTACAACCACACCGCCGAAGGCAACGAGCGCGGCCCGACCCTGTCCATGCGTGGCATCGACAATGCCTCTTACTACCGGCTGATGCCCGACGACAAACGTTTCTACATCAACGATTCCGGCACCGGCAACACCCTGGATTTGAGCCACCCGTGCGTGCTGCAGATGGTCACCGACTCCCTGCGTTACTGGGCCACCGAGATGCATGTGGACGGCTTCCGCTTCGACCTGGCGACCATCCTCGGGCGCTACCGCGACGGCTTCGATGAGCGCCACAGTTTCCTCGTGGCGTGCCGCCAGGACCCGATCCTGCGCCAGTTGAAACTCATCGCCGAACCCTGGGACTGCGGCCCCGGTGGCTACCAGGTGGGCAACTTCCCGCCGGGCTGGGTGGAATGGAACGACCGCTTCCGCGACACCGTGCGTGCGTTCTGGAAAGGCGACGACGGCCAACTCGCAGACTTCGCCGGGCGCATGACCGCCTCGGGCGAGATGTTCAACCACCGTGGGCGCAGGCCGTACAGCTCGGTGAACTTCATCACCGCCCACGACGGCTTCACCCTGCACGACCTGGTGTCGTACAACGACAAACACAACGAGGCCAACGACGAGAACAACCAGGACGGCAGCAATAACAACCTGTCCTGGAACCACGGTGTCGAAGGCCCTACCGACGACCCGGAGATCAACGCGCTGCGCCTGCGTCAGATGCGCAACTTCTTCGCCACCCTGTTGCTGGCCCAGGGCACGCCGATGATCGTCGCCGGGGACGAGTTCGCTCGCACTCAGCACGGCAACAACAACGCCTATTGCCAGGACAGCGAAATCGGCTGGGTCAACTGGGACCTGGATGATGACGGCAAGGCCCTGCTCAAGTTCGTCAAGCGCCTGATCAAGCTGCGCCTGGCGTACCCGATCCTGCGGCGCGGGCGTTTCCTGGTGGGCGACTACAACGAAGACATCGGCGTGAAGGACGTCACTTGGCTGGCGCCGGATGGCAACGAGATGACCACCGAGCAATGGGAAGACAGCCAGGGCCGTTGCCTGGGCATGCTGATGGATGGCCGCGCCCAGGAAACCGGGATTCGCCGCGCCGGGGCCGATGCCACGCTGCTGCTGGTGGTCAACGCCCATCACGACATGGTCAATTTCCGCCTGCCGCCGGTGCCGGAGGGTGAGTTCTGGACCTGCCTGCTCGACACCAACGACCCGGCTGTGCGTGGCCAGGAACGCTTTGATTTCGAGCACGAGTACGCGG
>NZ_WKCD01000212.1:0-9803 GCF_021606625.1 Pseudomonas sp. PA-4-8C | reverse complement strand
GCATAGGATGACAACCTTTTTCTTGGAAGAGGTTGTCATCCTAGGCACGCCGGTTTTGCGCCTGGCGCTAACTAAATCAATGACCCGTTCAGAACTGCTCGCGCGGATTGAACGCGGCCTTTTGTGCCAAGGCCTCCCACAGCGCTTTGACCTCATCATCCGCCGCCTTGGGCATCACCGCCTTGAGCTGGATGAACAGATAGCCGCGTTGCCCGGCCTTGTTCAGCAAGCCATGGCCCTTGGCGCGCATGCGCTGGCCGTTCTGGCTGCCGGCAGGCACCTTGAGGTTGATCTTGCCGGTGAGAGTCGGCACGGCCACTTCCGTGCCCAGCGCCAGTTCCCAGGGTGCCAGCGGCAGGTTGATGATCAGGTTTTCGCCGTCCACCTCGAACTTGGGGTGGGGTGCGAACTTGATGATCAGGTACAAATCACCATTGGCCCCGCCACCAATGCCCGGCGCGCCCTGGGCCTTGAGCCGAATGCGCTCGCCATCGGCCACACCGGCCGGGATCTTCACGTTCAGGCTTTTGGTGGTGTTGCTCACATGCCGACCGGAAGCATCGTACTGTGGCACCTGGAAGCTGATCTGCTTGGACTCGGTGGACAGGGTTTCCTCCAGGGAAACCATGAGCTGCATCTCCACATCCTGGCCCTTGCGCCCGGTAGGACGGCGCTGGCCGCCACCGAAGGCATCGCCGCGCGAACCGAAGATCGAACTGAAAAAGTCCGAAAAATCGCCCGCGTCCTGGCCGCCACCAAAGCCTCCACGGCTCTGCCAACCCGGTGGCCCCTGGAACGGCTGGCCATGCTGGCCGTATTTGCGCAGTTCATCGTATTCGGCGCGTTTGTCGGCACTTTTCAGCGCTTCATAGGCCTCGGACGCATCCTTGAACTTGGATTCGGCATCCTTTTCCTTGCTGACGTCCGGGTGATATTTACGCGCCAGCTTGCGATAAGCCGACTTGATCTCCTTGTCGTCAGCCGTCGGCTCGACACCGAGAATCTTGTAGTAGTCTTTGAAATCCATGGGGGCATCACCATCCGTTATCGATATCGCGCAGCCCGCCACACGGCACGCCATGGCTGGCAGCCTGGGAATTGATGTCAGGGCGCGTCATAAGTTAAGCGGCGGCACACAGACGTCATGCAATGACTGTGTACCGCCTGGATATGCCCACAAGATTGGGGCAAAACGCCGCCTTTCAAGATGGGATAGCGCTATTTACGACGACGGACCGATTACCGATGCGGGTAGGATCAGGCGAACTGCTTTTTTATCATCCCCTCGGTGTACTGGTAGTCCATGCGCAGTTCGGTGCCCGCGGCGATAGCTTCTGTGGCGAAAAGAGCGTTGAGGATGAAGGGTTTGCGCTTTACCTGCGCCCCTGGCCCCACGCCCAGCCACATATCGGCCTCGACATCAAACCCCACCGTCTCGACGTTATAGCCACCTGGCGCCTGGCGCAGCGGCTTGCCGTTGTCGTCGTACTCAAAGTGGGTGTTTATCCGCGACAGAATATTGTCCCCCGACAAATGGATCGGCAGCTCCACCAGACTATTGCCCTGGGCAACCCTCTGGCTGCCCACCTTCATGGTGTAGGTCTGGCCGCCCTCGCCGAAGATACCCGACGGCAATACGGTACCGCCGTATACACCGACGATTTCCCCTTTGGCAATACGCCGGTTGGCCACCACCATGGACTGGCCGATCAACGCCTTTTCGCCCGGCACTTTCACATCCTGTGCCGTGAATGTGCGCAGTTGCAGTTGCGCTTCATAACGTGCGCCGACGTGCTCATACCCTTCAAACTGAATGTAGGGTTTGACCTGCGCGGAGGTGTATTGGGTGCCGGAGTCCAAGGTCACTTGCCTTTCCAGGGAGCGGATACGGATCGGCCTGCCCTGGTAATCCCTGAGGGGGTACTTGCCATTGTTGGCGCGGATGTAACTGCCGACCGGATTAGGGTTGGCCGTGAAGTGCACTTCCCGGCGCATGTAACTGAGTTCGGCCGTGGTATAGGGCTTCACCGGCATGGATTCCGAAGCATCGACAAACTCATCGTCGGACCCCGGCTGCACCATCCCGCCCGCCAGGCCTCTACGTCGCCACACTCCATTGACATCAGGCTTGGCGACGATTGCGCTGCTGGTCAAACGCAAGGGGTTATCCGCCGCTTGTACCCATAACACGTAGTGCTCGCCATCGCCCGCATCGGGCATGCTCGCCACGAAGTAGCGCTTGCCATTAAAGTCGATGGCTTGCGCCTGAGACAGTTGCAGCCCGGGGCCGGCGCTTTCTACCAAGACTTCAAGGCTTGCCGTCGGAACCAGCGCCTGCGCCACTTCATCGCGACTCAAGCGTTCGATCAATTGCGCTTCTTCGATCTCGAACTGCGCCTGCAATGCCTTGACCTTGGTGTCGTAGCTGGCGCGAGGCAGTGTCCCGGCCTCGAAATCGCGCTGCAAGGCTTCCATTTGATCGTGATGGGGGTCGTTCTGTGCTTCAAACTGCGCACGGTATTTATTCGCCACATAGTCTTTCCAGAAGTCTCTGGCGAGCATGGCTTGCAACTCCTGGGCGGAGTTATCCAGGCTGAGCACCCGTAGGTAGGCCGCATCGAGCATTTCCTGGGTCACATTGCCGAAATGGGCAAACCGGGCGTGCTGTGGTTGACCGGGCAATTCAAGGCGATCCTTGAGCTCATGGCGATACGCCATGCGCACCTCAACCTCTTCCACGGCCCTCAAGGCCCTCTCACGTTGGGTGGGGGTCAAGCCCTCGCGTGCGGTGATCGCGGCTCTGCGCTGGTCGATATCCTCCAGGGCGATCTTTTCCAGCTCATCGAGACGGAACAGCCCCTTGGACAGCTTCAGCAGGGCCGCACCCTGGGTCGAGTCCAAAGCGAGCGCCTTGGCGTTGTGGGTCATCAGCAGGATCTCCAGGTTGCTGAAGGTCAATGCCGCCCGGTCACAGCAGGCCGCCCGCCCCGCCCACTCGAACATCTCCTTGCGCAACTGCTCGGACTCATTGCTGTTTTGCGTGATGCCATCGATCACCTCCCAGATGCGGCGCTGCAAGTCCTCAAGACCGGCGGGCGCTATTTCCAGGTCCCGGAGCACTTCAAAGAAGCCGTCCGAACCGGGTAATGCACGCAGGGTGGACCACTGGAGCCGGCGCTGCGCCAATTGCTCAGTGGAAAAGCCCGTGGACCAGCGCCGAAACGGAGCATCCGCGCCATGCAGCTCCACCGGGCCATCCACCGCACTCGTCACGCTGGCGACCAATCGATTGGCTGCTCGTTCTGTGGCGGTGAGCCGGTCGCCGTAGGCGTTGATGCGTTGACGCGTATCGGCGGACAGCGGGTTCAGGCCCAGGTCGGTGACCCGGGTGACCCGCAGTGTCTGTTCCAGTTGCTCATCCGACGGTGCGACCAGCGCATCGGGCAAGGTGGAAATATTGTTGCCTCGCAGGTACACCATGTCCAACAGGGGGAGCTCGTCCAACCCGGTAGGCCACGTATCGAGGCCGGTGGCCCCCATGCCCAACGAGTGCAGATTGGTCATTTGGCTGAAGTCCGGCGCCCTGCTCAGAGGGTTTGAATTGAGCACCAGAGCCTTGAGTGTGATGCGTGAGGAAAGTATCGCCGCCGAATCGGCAGTCAGGCGGATCCGGTTGTTTTGCAGGGACAAGCGGGTCAAGCCATGCATCTGCCCAACCGCCGGCGGTAACTCACGCAACTGGTTGTTCGACAAGTCGAGCCAGCGCACGCCGCGAAAACGCGCGAGGAACCCTTCCGGCGAGGTTCGCAGGTTCATATTGCTCAGTTTGAGCGAACCCACATGGCTGAAATCCGCATCCAGGTCAGGCAGGCTCGGCAGGTTCAGATCACTGAGGTTCAACTCAAGCCCGAAAGGTTCGCCATCATTGGTGAGCTGTTGCGGTGTGTCTTGCCTCCAGCAGCGCAAGATACGCTCCCAGGCATGGTGGCGGTCACGCAAAGACCCTGCGTCATTGGCACGCTCGCCGACACGCACATAGCGCTGGCGCTCACCACCGCCTGAAAACAGCCATCCGTTCAACTGCCGGAGCAGCACAGAATGCTCTTGCCAGAGGCGGTTCAGCTGCGCCTCAGCCCCTTCACCCCAGGACCAGATAAGCGCCCTGGCCTTCTGCACGGAGTACTCAGGGTACATGTACACCACCTTCTCGATGCGCGGATTTTTACTGTCGAAAGCGCCCTCAAGCGCCCCTTGCAACAGGTCGGGTCGAGACTGGGCCAGGTCCTGCCAGTACTTATCGAATGTTTTCCAGTAATCGGGCGGGAAGCGATTATCCTCAAGCAAGGTGACATTGTTGATCCGTGCCACGGCTTCCAATTGATCCGCGGGCGGCACCAGGTTGTCCTGCGGTACCTGTTGCAGACGGTTCTGGCGCAGGTCGAGGCGCTCCAGCCCGGCCTGCTCTCTCAACCCCGACGGCCACCGCTCGATTCGCGTCCAGAATAGATTCAGCTCTCTTAAATGGGGCATGCCACTGAAGTCTGGCGTCACCCCCAATGGGTTACTCGACAGGTCGAGCACTTGCAGCGCATTGAGATCGCTTAACAGTCCC
Organism: Pseudomonas sp. PA-4-8C; assembly: GCF_021606625.1. Classification (NCBI taxonomy): domain Bacteria; kingdom Pseudomonadati; phylum Pseudomonadota; class Gammaproteobacteria; order Pseudomonadales; family Pseudomonadaceae; genus Pseudomonas; species Pseudomonas sp. PA-4-8C. The sequence continues at coordinate 5,191 of NZ_WKCD01000212.1, read as the reverse complement.
GCGCTGCGTTCGGTCAACTGCAGGCCGTTGGCGTGCAGCTTCAGCGACGTGAGCTGTTTCATGTCGCCAATCACCGCAGGCAGCTCGGTCATTTCGGCCCCCGTGATGCTCAGGCTGTTCAACTCGGTAAAGTTTTCGAGGAACAACGCACTGGAATGCCCACCCCATTTGACATTCGACAACACCAACTCCCGGACATGGTCGAAGCCCCCTTTTATGCCGGGCAAATCCACCCAATAGAGACTGTCCCTCGGCAGGCGAATGTGCAGTTGGTTCCCGGTCTCACGGCGCCAGCAGCGTTTGATCTCTTCGCTCACACGCCACTCCTCGCTGTAAGGGGCCAAGGCCCGCGGCCCCTTTGCTTGTGCCCAGACCTTCAAGGTTTTTTTCAGGGTGCGGTACTCCAACTCACGGCTGGCCAACTCGCCCCGCACGTCTGTGCCCAGCGACTCAATGAACGCTGTGACCTGTTCGTCGCTGAAGGTTGGAAACAACCGCCGTACCCGCTCCGCCGGGGAGCGAAGCACACTCCCTGCCGTCCTTAACAACTGTCGCACCCCAGGCGCGCCGCCCAACAGCCTGGCCATCGGGTCATAGTCAGGCTTACGCAACGGGTTCTCCTCCAGCACCGTGCGCAACGGTTCACGCGGTAACGGGCTGCGTTGAATCGTCTGCTTCAGTTCAGCGGCACTGCTCAGACCCAGGCGCTGGCGTTCATCGAGCGGCAATTGTTCCCATATAGCGCTGTAAAAATCGCCGGGCATGGAGGCTTGGAAGTCGCCGCGTTCCAGCAATACCAGCGTGCGTTTATGCGGAAAGTCAGGGGAGCCGATGGCATCCAGCACCGTGCCTTCAGCCGAATACTGACGCAGCTCGATGCGCGAGCCGCGGTGCCAGCCCGGCAGGGTTTCCAGGGTGCGCAAGGCCAGGCGCTGGCTGTCGAGGTGCGTCAGGGTGTCCAGGTGCAACCCTTCATAGGCACGGGCCACCCGGGTTTCCTGGGCACACCATCGGGCTTGCGTGGCCAGGGGCTCGGGCAAGCGGCGCGTGTTGCGAAAGGCCTGCAGTTGATCTGTCGTCGCCCCTTGCAACACACGCTCGGCGACCGCTGTGGGCAAGGCAGGATAGGTATCCAGCAAACGTTGTACATCGGCATCGGTCGTAGGGTTCAGCACTTGGTAGCGTTGTTCCAGCAACGGCCCCTTGAGGGTGTCAACGGCATCGCCGAGATAATGGCGCAGCTTGCCCGCGCGCACCTCCAGCGATTCCTCGGGTCTACCTGGAAACTCTTTGAGCAGCGGGTCGACACCCTGCAAGGTGTACAGCAACTCCCGGAGCAAACGGCCCTGGGCCATGGCGCTTTCGGTCACCACCATGACGCGCTTGCTGGCCGACGCCGGTGCATCAGCTGCCTCCCAGAGCACCTCGCCCTGAGGGCCGATAACTTTCAGCGCCACGTTGTCGGGCAGCAGGCCACGGCGCTGAAGCAGGTCAAATTGCAGCGCCGGTTCGGCTTTCGAGTACACCAATGGGTCGCTGCTTTTTATCTGCTCGACAAAGGTGGTGAGCTGTTGGTGCAATTGGAAGCGCTTGAGCGTGTCTTCCAGCAGCAACGGCAGTGGCTCGTGATGGACCGCGGCCTGGCGCAACACGTCGGTGTCGACGCCGCTGATACGCAGCGGGTCGGCCTGCTCGGCAAGCCCCAAGCGTTTGAGCAGGGTTGATTCGTCCCAAGTCAGCGGTTCTTCCAGCTCGTGGGTCCAAACGCCGTTGTGGTTGTGCTCCAGCTCCGGTGCATAAGCGTCGAGCCGCGTCGGGTGCTGAATGCGGTAATCGCCGGTGTGAGGGTCTTGCCTGACCTGATAATGCGCATCCTCGAATGCCAGCAACTGTTGACCGTCGTGGTTATACAGGCCCAGCGCGTTGGCCTTGGCCTCGGGCGCCGGTTTGACCGGCGACGCGTAGGGCGCGAGGTCAGGGTTCCACAGCACCTGCTTGCCGGACGGCATCGTCACAGGCTTGAGGTGGTCCACCGCGCTTTGCCATTTGATGGCGGGCAACACCTTGGCGCCGGTGGCAATAAACGCCACGTTCAACGCCACCGACGCAAAATGCGCCCACATTTGCCGTGGCTCGCCTTGCCCATAGGCTTCTATCCCTTCAAACACCTCGTAGCACATCTGCGACGCGCCCACGGCCAGCATGATAGGCCCCAGCCCTGGCACCACGAAGGCCGCCAGGTTGAACACGCTGACAGCGGCATCGAAAAAACTTTCCAGGCGCTCCAGCCGCGCCTTGCGGTCCTCGTCCTCGGTGGGTACGGCCACGGCCCGCGCATCACTCAAGATCTTGCGGATATGCGCCTGGCGACTGCGCTGCCAGAGATCACCGCTGAGGAGGAACTCGTCCATGGGCAAATGCACCAACGCCTTACGCAGCGGATAATCCGTCCCGCCGTTGTCATTGTCGGCGGGCTGGTACAACCGGTTGAAACGAGCGAAAAATCCGCCTTGCTCGCGCACCGGTACAAAGCGGCTGAAAAAGCGTCGATACGACGCGCTGTGCAAGCGCATGCGCAGGTCGACCATGAACTCGCCACTGGAGGCGTACTCCTTGACCGGCTGTTGCGGGTCGCCGGGTATGTAAACCACCAGGCGCTCGGTACGGTCCGAATGTGCACGGTCTGGCCCGATCAGCAGCGGCCCCACCAGCACGCTGTCCAGTACCTTGAGGGCGGCATAGGTAACCGGCTTACCCGCAAGCTTCGGCGTGCCGGAACCGGCTACCACCTGTTTGAGCATCTGATAGGCATCGGCACTCAACGCGCCGTTTAACTGCAACCGGGCAATCTCGATGCTCAGCGCCAGTTGCTGGCGTTGATGCTCCTCAAGCACTTGCTCCAGCGCCTCGCGCTCCTGGGCGGCGTCGGGTTCGACCACCTCCTTGATGTGCTTGTGATACTGGGCGCCGAGGTCCAGGGAGCGGCACAGCTTGGCAAACTCATGGGGCTTGATCGCCACGGCGTGGGCGCTGACGGCCGCGAATGTCGCGATGATATGGGGGTTGTCGGGGTTCCAGCGGGTAATGAGTTGGCAATCGTTGCACGGCGATGGCTGTTCTTCATCGGCCTCGAAATTGGCCAGGGCCGCTTCCAGCAGGGAGACACCTCGGTAGGTGTGGGTCAGGGAGGGATCGTTTTGCTGGTCAAACACGAAGGCGCCATAAAAATCATCGCGAGCACCTTTGTAGGCATATTTGCGCACGAAGAACACATTGCGTATATCCAGCTCCAGGTTGAACTGCTTTTTGAGTGCGTCCTTGAGCGGCTGCTCGGCGAACGCGAGGATGTCGTCGATCTGGCCGAGATGCGCTTCGATTGAATTGAGGGTTTCGCGAAAACGTGTGTGCTGCGCGGCCAGGGCGGTTTTGTCCTGGTGAGTCGCGGCCAGGTACCAGGAAGGAATGTCCATCTCGTGCTGGCCCAGCTCTTCCTGGCGCTGGGTCGTGCCCTCCAGGAACCAGCTTGGCACGCGTTGTTTGAGGAAGTCGTAGTGCACGCCGCGCAGGTCGGCGGTGAAGGTTGCATCAGGCATAGCGGTTCATCCGTGAGCGGTAAAACCGCAGCCTAGCCAAACCCCGGCAGGCTCAAGACGTAGCTATGTAGCACGAATGCCGGTGGATTTACGGATCACCGGTCTACGCATCCGCGCGCCAGTGGCATACACTGCGCGGCCGTTTTTTGCCCGGAACCTGTGAGACATGAAAAACGCATCCCCAGCCCGTGCCTGCGGCATCGACTTCGGCACGTCCAACTCCACCGTCGGCTGGATCCGCCCCGGCGAGGAGACGCTGATCGCGCTGGAGGACGACAAGATCACATTGCCGTCAGTGGTCTTTTTCAACTTCGAGGAGCGCCGCCCGGTGTACGGTCGCCTGGCGCTGCACGAATACTTGGAGAACTACGAAGGCCGCCTGATGCGCTCGCTCAAGAGCCTGCTGGGTTCCAAGCTGATCAAGCACGACACCAGCGTGCTCGGCACCGCCATGCCCTTCACCGACCTGCTGGCCCTGTTTATCGGCCAACTCAAGAGCCGCGCCGAAGCCAACGCCGGCCGTGAGTTCGAAGAAGTGGTGCTGGGCCGCCCGGTGTTCTTCGTCGATGACGACCCGATGGCCGACCAGGAAGCGGAAAACACCCTGGTGGACGTGGCGCGCAAGATCGGCTTCAAGGACATCTCCTTCCAGTACGAACCAATTGCTGCTGCCTTCGACTACGAGTCCACCATCACCAAAGAAGAGCTGGTGCTGATCGTCGACATCGGCGGTGGTACCTCCGACTTCTCCCTGGTGCGCCTGTCGCCGGAGCGTCGTCACAACGACAACCGCCAGAGCGACATCCTCGCCACCGGCGGCGTGCACATCGGCGGTACCGACTTCGACAAACAGCTCTCGCTAGCCGGCATGATGCCGCTGTTCGGCTACGGCAGCCGCATGAAAAGCGGCGCCTACATGCCTACCAGCCACCACATGAACCTGGCCACCTGGCATACCATCAACTCGGTGTACTCACAAAAATCCCAACTGGCCCTGGGCAGCATGCGCTACGACATCGAAGACACCGGCGGCATCGACCGCCTGTTCAAGCTGATCGAACAGCGCGCCGGGCACTGGCTGGCCATGGAAGTGGAAGAGACCAAGATCCAGCTCACCCAGGCAGACAGCCGCCACGTGCCGCTGGACCGCATCGAAGCCGGCCTGAGCGTAGACCTGAGCCGCGCGCTGTTCGAGTCGTCCATCGACAATCTGCTGGAACGCGTACGCGGCAGCGTCACGCAGTTGCTCAACGACGCCTCGGTGAGCGTGGCGCAAGTGGACACGGTGTTCTTCACCGGCGGCTCCAGCGGCATCCCGGCACTGCGCCACAGCATCTCGGCAATGCTGCCGAATGCGCGGCATGTGGAAGGCAATATCTTCGGCAGTATTGGCAGTGGTTTGGCGATTGAGGCGAGCAAGCGTTACGGTTGCTGAGTTGTAGCTGACACCGTGGCGCCCCCCTCTCCGACAGTAACCACGATGCGAAGCGAGCCGCTCTTGATCTTGATCTGCTTTTGATCTCAAGCGCCCCGTCAAACCACGCTGGCCGGAATTCGACAGGGATTTGGGGGGTAAACCGGCAGGGATGCCGGTTTAG
>NZ_WKCD01000211.1:0-9896 GCF_021606625.1 Pseudomonas sp. PA-4-8C | reverse complement strand
GTCGGCGGCGGCGAAACTCTCGGCGCGGTCCGGGTCGAACACCACCTGGGCCAGACCATCACGGTCACGGATGTCGAGGAAGATCACCCCGCCGTGGTCGCGGCGACGGTGAACCCATCCGCAAAGGGTGATTTCCTGACCTTCCAGGGTCTCGTTCAGTTGGCCGCAATAGTGGCTGCGCATCATGGTCGTGGTTTCACTTCTCGTAATTCGAAATTCGGTGGCAGGCCTGCCTCGTCACCGTACAGTTAAGCAGGGGACGGATAATGCAGGAGCCTGCGCGTAGAGTTCAACTCAGTCTGCTTTGTCGCCGCCCGCCAGGTTCTTCTTGGCGCCGGCCTTGAAATCGGTCTCGTACCAGCCGCTGCCGCTCAGGCGGAAGCCCGGCATGGACAACATCTTCTTCAACTCAGGTGCCTGGCAGGCAGGGCAATCGACCAGCGGCGCGGCGCTGATCTTCTGAATGGCTTCCAACTGATGACCACAGGAAGCGCATTGATAGTCGTACATGGGCATGGAGATGTCTCGGCGATCAGATCGTTACAGCGCCACGCCCTGCCCTGTGCATAAAGCCCGGCATGCGCAGCAAAGCGCGGGATTATATCTGGTAAATCAACACAGCGCAGCCGGCTTTGTGCCCAGGGCCCGGCCCGCCGGGATGACGGGCCGACCACCGGACTACTGCTTGAGCGTGTCTCCCGTCGTGAGCGCGCCCCGGCCTTTGAGCACATGGACCACGCATACCACCCTCACCAGCCCGCTGAAGTTCTTTACGCCTCCGTAACGCAAATGCACTTCCCGATCGACATAGGACAACAACGCACTGACCGAACAGGTATTGAGCCTGGCGATTTCCGTCAGGATGTTCCAATAGATCTGTTCAAGCCGCAGGCAGGTAGAAAACCCATTGAGCCTGACCGACCGGGACAGTGGCTTGGCCAGTCCCATATCAAACCCCTTCGAAAAAGGGTCAACTTTTATCTTGTGAAAACCACAGGCTTCCATCACTCCCTTACCCACTCCACGTGACATACACCTGACACTCCATTGCCAAACAGCAGCCAACAGGTTTCTCCCATTGGACGATGGGCCTATAAAACAGCAGCCAGCGCAGAGCAGCCAGAAGACGGGGAGTAGTTAGTCGTAGGACAACGCCAGGAAGCGCAGGGAAACCAGCAGGCAGCGCCCAAAAGGCGCCGCCTGGGTTTAACCGTTACTGGTTTTCGAGCAGGGAGCGCAGCATCCACGCGGTTTTCTCGTGAACCTGCATACGCTGGGTCAAGAGGTCTGCCGTCGGCTCATCACTGACTTTGTCGAGCAATGGGAAGATGCCTCGCGCGGTACGCGTGACCGCTTCCTGGCCGGCCACCAACTGCTTGATCATCTCTTCGGCGCTCGGCACACCCTCTTCTTCCTTGATGGAAGACAGGCGGGCGTAAATCGAATAGGCACCCGGCGCCGGGAAGCCCAGGGCACGGATACGCTCGGCAATGGAGTCCACTGCCAGCGCCAGCTCGTTGTACTGCTCCTCGAACATCAGGTGCAGCGTACGAAACATGGGGCCTGTGACGTTCCAATGGAAATTGTGGGTCTTCAGATACAGAACATAGGTATCGGAAAGCAGGCGGGAAAGTCCGTCGACGATGGATTTACGGTCTTCTTCACTGATACCAATATCGATTGCCATGTGTTTCCCCTTCAATTGACGAGCATTCATTGATCAGGTGCAGCTCCACTCTAACAAGAGAGTGCGTCATGTGCAGCCCGGCACACCCGGGCGACATGCGGCAAATCGCCCCGCACCGCCTGCGGGATCTGACTTGGCAAGCCTGTTTACCTGTGGGAAGAGTCTGGGCATGCCAATGAAAAATCCCGCACCTGTCTAGGACAAGCGTTTGACGCAGAAATGCCGTGGCCGTGGCAACACCCCGAAATGCTTGATTTGAGTAGGCACAGCCTTTGCTGTTAAATAGACGCGGTGTGGCTGCCGTTTATTCCTGCGGCACGTCACATAGGCTGATACCCGCGCACGTGCTCAACGCCTCCCATTGTTCAGAAGCGAACCGTGCCAGTCAGCTCTTCCTTGTGATCCGTCTTAACGTGAGTTAACCAAAATGTTGAAAATCGTCCACCTGCTAACGGGCGTTGCAGCGTTGCTGCTGTCCTTTATTCCGAGCCTGCAGCCTGAAAGCCTGCCCTATCTGGAACAACACGACGCCCTGTACCTGGCCTTGTTCGGCCTTCTTAACCTGACGCTCGCACCGGTAATCCCTTACTGGAACAAAGGCACGCGTCATCAACTGCAAAACCTGGTCAGTGCGCTGCTGGTGCTGACTGTTGTCGTACAAACCCTCACCCTCCTGGCGCCCATGCCTGAAGTTGGGGGCCATCCGGCCATCCTGCTCAGCCTGGTGATTGCTGTGGTCGCCATCGTTCTTCACCTGGCCATCAGCTTCTACCGCTCGTCTCCAGCGGCCGCGTCGCAAAACTATGACATGACCAACCGGGATACCGGGACCGTCAAGTGGTTCAACACCTCCAAGGGCTTCGGCTTCATTTCCCGCGACTCGGGCGACGATATCTTCGTCCACTTCCGAGCCATTCGTGGCGAAGGCCATCGCGTCCTGGTCGAAGGCCAGCGCGTGGAGTTCTCGGTGATGAACCGTGACAAGGGCCTGCAAGCCGAAGACGTCATCGCTGCCCTGCCGCGTCGCTGATTCCCCAGCCTTCGCAGCAAAAAAAAACCGCGATTCAGCCTTGGCTGGGTCGCGGTTTTTTTATTGCGTGCGCATTCAATAGTGGGGCGGAGGCGCTTCTTCTTCGGATGACTCAAACTGCCCGCCCATTTCTTCCTGGCGCTTGAGCAGTGCAGTCATCTGCAATTGCAAGCGTTCGACGGCCCGCTGCTGGGCAACCAGGATGTCATTGAGGGTTTCAATGGTGTCGTCCTGGAAGGCCAGGCGGCTTTCCAGGTCGGTGACGCGTTCTTGCAGGTCCATGGCTCAGTCCTGGGTAAAGATGAAGTCGGCAGGCAATAGCTCGCGCAGTCGGGTACGAATCGCGGCCAATTGCTCTTGCGTATAGGGCCGGGCCGGGTGCTTGCCCCACACCGGGGCTGGCCAGGCGGCGTCATCGCGCTTGCGCACAATCACGTGCACGTGCAACTGGCTGACCACGTTACCCAGCGCGCCGATGTTCATCTTGTCAGCCGCCAGCCCCTCGTTAAGCAGCTGCGCCAGGGCTGTCGTTTCTTGCCACAAGGTTTGTTGATCTGCGACATCCAGTTGAAACACTTCGCTGATACCGTCGATGCGTGGCACCAGAATGAACCAGGGGTAATTGGCGTCATTGGACAGCAGCAGGCGGCAGAGCGGGAAGTCCCCAATGGCCAAGGTATCTTGTTGCAGGCGTTGATCTAAGGCGAACACGTGGGCACTCCGTTCGGCAGGTCGGTAACAGGCGCCCAGCATACCTTCGAATGCCCAAGGCTTCACGGGCAATGCTGGCGGCCTTGAGGCAGCCGGGCAAAAGAATGCACCCTTTAGAGGCAGTAACCCAGCAGAGCAACGCTAGGCCGGGCCTCAACGGAATGCACCAAAATGACCCACCTGTGCCTCAAAGGGATCCGCCGATTACCCACTGATAAGGGTCAACCGGTAACGTTTTACCCAGGAACAGGATTCAGGTACCACCGAACCGGGGTAACACCCTGGCGTCAAGCCCAACCCAAATGGCGTAAAACCCCCGTGCTTATGCGGTTTTTACAGGTTCATCACACTTTTCACGAAAAAATGACATTCGGTTAGTGGTTTGAGCACGCTTGTTGCATTCACCCCCATATCGTCGGCAACGGCACCCGTTTGGACACAGGTGTTTCGCGATAAAAATAGTGGCGTTTCAATGTGTATCAGGGAAGTGTTCAAACTTTGAAAGAAGTCTGAAAGCAGCATTGAAGTTGTCAGCCTGGATACATTTTGGGCTGTGAATTTGCGACATGGATCTAGCGATTTACGACAGCCTCGTAAAGAAGCTGAAAGGATAGTTGAGTAAGTATCGTCAATAGGGTCTGCGTGAGCTAACTTTGCGCCGACACAAAAAGAAAGAGCCGCCCAGATAAAAATACAGGTGGGACGGCAGTACTCTTCCTAAAACCAAAGGAGCAAATCACGATGCGCGTGATGAAGTGGAGCATGATCGCCCTGGCTGTTTCAGCAGGCACCTCGCAGTTCGCAATGGCGTCCGCCCAGGACGATTCCAAGGGTTTTGTTGAAGACAGCACTTTCAGCATCAATACTCGCGCGCTGTACTTCAGCCGTGACTTCCGTAATGAGCCAGGCGGCGGTTACAGCACCGTCAACGGCAAGCGTAAGAGCCGTGCTGAAGAAACCGGCCTGGGCTTCAATGCCCTGTACGAATCGGGCTTCACCCAAGGCACCATTGGTGTCGGTGTAGACGTGATCGGCCTGATGGGCCTCAAGCTTGACAGCGGCAAGGGCCGCGCCGGCACCGGCCTGTTCCCTACTGGTTCCGACGGTCGTTCGCAAGATGACTATTCCAAAGGCGGCGGCGCGGTCAAGTTCCGCATCTCCAACACTGTGCTGAAGGTTGGCGACCAATACACCACAGCCCCAGTGTTTGCCTCCGACGACAGCCGCCTGCTGCCAGAGCTGCCACAAGGCATCTCGATCACCAGCAACGAGATCAAGGGCCTGAAGCTTGAAGGCGGTCACTTCACTTCCAGCGTCGCGCAGAACCAGACCTACCACGACAGCCTGGGCCTGACCAAAACCGACTTCGTCGGTGGCGTGTATGCCTTCACTCCAGAAGTCACCGGCAGCCTGTACTACGCGAAAACCGAAGATTACTTCCGCAAGTACTACAGCAACCTGAATTGGACCCACGCCCTGAGCGATGATCAGTCGTTCGCGCTGGACTTCAACATCTACGACACCAAGAGCGATGGCGCCGGCCTGCAACGCGCAGAGAAAGATGGCGTGACCAAGCTCGACAACCGCGCATTCAGCTTGCAAGGTGCGTACACCATCGGCGCTCACACCTTCACCCTGGCAGCCCAGAAAGTCACCGGTGACGGCGACTACGGTTACGGCGTAGACGGCGGCGGCACAGTGTTCCTGGCCAACTCCATCGCCCGTTCTGACTTTAACGCCGAAGGCGAAAAGTCCTACCAGGCGCGTTATGACATCAACATGGCGACCTTCGGCATTCCGGGCCTGAGCTTCATGACCCGTTATGTCACCGGTAGCGGCGCCAACACGGGCACCACCAGCAACGGCAAAGAGTGGGAACGTGACATCGAAGCCAAGTACGTGATCCAGAGCGGCCCGGCGAAAGACCTGAGCTTGCGTCTGCGTCAAGCGACTTACCGTTCCGGTGATGGCGTGTACTACGGTTCGCCGTCGATCGATGAGCTGCGTCTGATCGCCAACTACCCGCTGAACATCTTGTAATTGCCAGTTTAATTACAACGATGGCTTGAGGCTTCGGCCTTAAACAAAAGCCGCTCCTCTGTTTAAACAGGGAGCGGCTTTTTTATTGCAGTTTTATTTCAATCAACAAAACAACTAGCAAGCTAAGTAACTAGTTTATCAAAGCTGACCTATCGGCCAAGTTCGATAGCATCACGCCAAGTTATTTCGGCGCACTTTCCTGCATCACTCGAATAACCCGTTGTGGAAACGGAATATCAATCCCGGCCGCTTTCAAACGGTCACGCGCCAGTTCATTGAGCATAAACACCACGTCCCAATAATCCGGGGTGTTGGTCCAGCAACGCAGGGAGACGGTGATGGAACTGTCGCCCAAGGTCGACACCACCGCCACGGCGGCAGGGTCCTTCAGTACACGTGGGTCTTCGGCCAGCGCCAGCAGCACTTCACGAGCTTTCTGCAGGTCTGCCTCATAGTCCACACCTACATCAAACACGACCTTGCGGGTCGGCTGGCGGTTGGTGTTGGTGATCAGGCCGTTGGACAGGCTGCCGTTGGGAATGATCACCGTCTTGTTGTCGCCGGTGCGCAACACCGTGTGGAAGATCTGGATGCTGTCGACGGTACCCGAGGTACCCTGGGCTTCGATCCAGTCACCGATACGGAACGGGCGGAACAACAGGATCAGCACGCCGCCGGCAAAGTTCGCCAGGCTGCCTTGCAAGGCCAGGCCGATTGCCAGGGTAGCGGCACCGATTGCCGCAACGAACGAGGTGGTGGCCACACCAATCATCGAGGCCACGTTGACCACCAGCATGACTTTGAGCGCGATGTTCGCAAGGCTGGTGATGAAGTGTTGCAGTGCCAAGTCAGCGTTGCGCATGGCCAGCAGACGGCCCACGCGGTGAGTCAAAACATTGATCAGCCACCAGCCAATGGCCAGGGTGACCAACGCCAGCAATACCCGGCTGCCGTATTCCATGATCATGGGGAGCCAAGACTGGGAGGTCTTGATCAGGTGATCCATTTCAGCGTTCAAATCCATCTACTTTCTCCTATTGTGCGGCGATAAGGCTGTATTGACTGCCTGACAACGCAATTGAGCCCCGAAGGGCTCAATTGTAGGCAATGATGCTTGGGGCGTGGGACGTCAAAAGTGCCCACAGGTTCCCCAAAGTGCCATCAGTCGCGGAAGTTATTGAACTGCAGCGGCATGTCAAACGTCTTGGCGCGCAGGGCCGCGATGGCCTCTTGCAGGTCGTCACGCTTCTTGCCGGTGACGCGAACCTGCTCGCCCTGGATGGCGGCCTGGACCTTGAGCTTGGCGTCCTTGATGTGCGCGACGATCTTCTTCGCCAGTTCCTTGTCGATGCCTTCCTTAAGCACGGCTTCCTGCTTCATCAGCTTGCCGGAAGCGTAGGCATCCTTGACTTCCAGGCATTGCACGTCGATCTTGCGCTTGACCAGGGCCAGCTTGAGGATCTCGATCATCGCTTCCAGCTGGAAATCGGCTTCAGCGGTCAGGTTGACGGTCAGTTCCTTTTCCTTGAATTCGAAGCTGCCCTTGCCTTTCAAGTCGTAGCGACGGTCCAGTTCCTTGACGGCGTTCTCGACGGCGTTGGTGACTTCGTGTTTGTCCAGTTCAGATACCACGTCGAACGAAGGCATGTGATTTCTCCAATATAAGGGGCGGGCTCAGTAGAGATGGAGCGCGCCCGAGCTAAAATGCCGGGGCATTATAGCGGTTCTTTCGCGCCGTTCACCGCTGGCGAGCTTATGGAGTACACACTGATGTCGACCCCCTGGCATATTCTTGGCGCCGGCAGCCTGGGCACCCTCTGGGCCGCACGGCTGGCGCGCGCGGGCGTGCCCGTCAGGCTGATCCTGCGCAATGAGGCGCGCCTGGCCGACTATCGAGCCGGCCAGGGGCTGACCCTGGTCGAGCAGGGTGTAGAACAGACTTACCCGGTAGTCGGTGAAACGTCTGACAGCCCAGAGCTGATTCATCGCCTGCTCGTCGCGTGCAAAGCCTACGATGCCCAAAGCGCCATTGCCCAGTTGCAACCTCGACTGGCGCCCGACGCCGAACTGATCCTGCTGCAAAACGGCCTCGGCAGCCAGGACGCAGTGGCCGCACAAGTGCCGTCGGCCCGTTGTATCTTTGCCTCGAGCACCGAAGGCGCGTTTCGCGAAGGCGACTGGCGGGTGGTATTTGCCGGCCATGGCTACACCTGGCTGGGGGATGCGAGCCACCCCACGCCGCCGCTGTGGCTGGACGACCTGCAAGCAGCCGGCATTCCCCACGATTGGGCCAGCGATATTCTCACGCGCCTGTGGCGCAAGCTGGCGCTCAATTGCGCTATCAATCCCCTGACGGTGCTTTACCAGTGCCGCAACGGCGGCTTGCAAGCCCACGCGTGTGAAGTGGCGACCTTGTGCGCTGAACTGGCCGAGCTGCTCGAATGCTGCGGCCAGCCCGCCGCCGCACAAGACCTGCACAGCGAAGTGCAGCGGGTGATCCAGGCCACTGCGGCCAATTATTCGTCCATGTACCAGGACGTGGCCAACGCACGGCGTACCGAGATCAGCTACCTGCTGGGCTATGCCTGCCAGGCGGCCGCCCGCCATCAATTGGTGTTGCCGCATCTGCAACAGTTGCAAGCGCGCCTGGTCGAGCATTTGCGCGCACGCGGATTGGCCAGCGACTGAGGCACGCGCTACCCTGCCTACCTGTCTATCACCTGGGAACCCCCTGATGCCACTGCGCCAGCGTCTTGAAAATCTACCGGTAGGGCAGAAACTGCTGGCCGCCCTGCTGGTGTTATTGTCCACCGTATTACTGGTGGCCAATCTGACGTTTATCAGCGCTGCCTACTGGATCTCCCAGGAAAGCATGGCCCCCCAGGCCTTGCAGTCCATTGGTCGACTGGTGTCCAACCCCGCGCTCGCCGCCGAGGCCCTTGAGTCTCCGACCAAGGCCGAGGCGCTGCTCAATGAGCTGACCAGCTATTCACCGTTGCGCGCCGCCGCCCTGTACGACGGCGAAGGCAACCGCCTGGCGCAGATGCAGCACGGCGACCGCCTGCACCTGCCGGACCACTACCGGCATATCGAAGCCTGGCGCCTCACCGAATTTCGCAGCAACCAGGTCATCACCCTACCCCGCGGCAACCAGCCTTCAGGGCATTTGTTGCTAGTGGCCAGCAGTGAGTTGCCGGTGGCGTTCTATACCGGCACGCTGACCGCGAGCCTGGGTATCCTGATTTTCAGCGTGTTGTTGTGGCTGGTCATCGCCCGGCAGATCAAACGCCTGATCACCCGACCGATTCATGAGCTTGAAGAGCTGTCCCGCCAGGTGACCCGCGAGGAAAACTACGCGTTACGCGCCGGGCGTGGCAACCGTGACGAAATCGGCAGCCTGGCTGAAGCCTTCAACACCATGTTGTCGCGCATCGAAGCCCGTGAGCAGCAACTTAAACGTGCGCGCGACGATTCCCAGGCTGCGTATGACCAGGCCCAGGGGTTGGCCGAAGAAACCCGGCATACCAACCGCAAGCTGGAACTGGAAGTCCAGGTGCGCAGCAAGATCGAGAAAAAGCTCACGGGCTTCCAGAACTACCTGAACAGCATCATCGACTCGATGCCCTCGGCGCTGATCGCCCTGGATGAACAACTTTACGTCACCCAGTGGAACCAGGAAGCCACCGCCCTATCCGGTACGCGCCTGGACGAAGCCCTGAACCAACCGGTATTCCTGGCCTTCCAGCCGCTCAAGCCGTACCTGCCGCAGATCAAGGCCACCGTGGAGCAACACACGGTGGAGCGGATCGAGCGGGTCACCTGGATCAAGGACGACGAACCCAAGCATTATGCGCTGACGTTCTACCCGTTGATGGGCGGCGCCGGGCGCGGTGTGGTGATCCGAATCGACGACATCACCCAGCGCCTGTCCCTGGAAGAAATGATGGTGCAATCGGAAAAAATGCTCTCCGTGGGCGGCCTGGCGGCGGGTATGGCCCATGAGATCAACAACCCGCTGGGCGCGATCCTGCATAACGTGCAGAACATTCGCCGGCGCCTGTCGCCCGAGCTGCCCAAGAACCTGGAGCTTGCCGAGCAGGTGGGCATCGAGCTGGAGACGGTCAACCGTTACCTGCAAGGCCGCGAAGTCCCGCAACTGCTCGACGGCATTCAGCAGGCCGGCGCACGTGCCGCGAAAATCGTCACCCACATGCTCAGCTTCAGCCGCCGCAGCAATCGCCAGATGGCACCCTGCGATTTGCCGGCGCTGATTGACCAGGCCGTGGAAATCGCCGGCAACGACTTCGACCTGACCATCGGTTTCGATTTCAAGGGCCAGGCGATCATCCGCCAGTTCGATCCGCAACTGGGCCCGGTACCCGGCACCGCCAACGAGCTGGAGCAAGTGCTGCTCAACCTGTTGAAGAA
>NZ_WKCD01000210.1:0-9919 GCF_021606625.1 Pseudomonas sp. PA-4-8C | reverse complement strand
AAGTAGTAGCACTGACAAAAGTGCTGGAAAGATTAACTGACAGGGAGTTGATGATGGGACTTGAAACGACTATCACGAAAGTTGTGGATGCATGTAACAAGCTTACGGAGGCGGTTACCAACCAAATTGGGAAGATTGATGCGCGGGTGGAGGTGGCTTCGAGTCAGTTTACTGCTTGGCGTAACAGTGTGCAGGCTAAGGATATTAATGGCCGTGCCTCTTATACACAAACAATTGATCTTACGGGACTTTCTACCAATATTTTTTATCCGGTCTGGTGGCGTATGCCAGGTAACGAGAGAGGTATGTCGGAGATCATAATTTCCAGGAACTATGGCTTGGACGCAGGCCTCAATCCATTCAACAACAATTTTGAGCCACATGTCGCCGGTCTAAATCTGCAAATGGAGGGCTGTGGGATCCCATGGAATGGGGACGCTAATTTTTTGACTATCAAGCGCATCTCTCAAACCTACCGAGAGACCGTCCGTCGTGCTCAATTCGGGATGTGGTCGTACGTCCGTCCGGTCACTGGCTTGAAGCCCATCTGGCTTAACCAGATACCAGGCACATTGGTCTCGTCCCCGCAGGAATCTGGCTGCTATTTGCGTGGCGGGCTGACGTATATCGTCACCAAGAGCTTTGAGGAGCCTGTGAAGTACAGTCGCTCAGATGCTGAAGTGGAATTGAGCCAAGCAGTGACCCCTGAATATGAAATTTGCTGGAAGGTGAAACCGTTTGCGATAACCGCCACCGAACTTGGAGAAACTTATCCGGAAAGCCGCTTGGCTTATACGTTGGATAACGATCTGCGTTACACAGCAAAAGGGGTATGAAGATGGTTGGATATATCAAAACACTACTGCTTCCCTCCGGAGAGACGCTGATCAATGTTCCTGCGGACCGCCCAACATTGATGGCATTGGGATTTGACGAGGTTCGCGCAGATGAACTCGTCATGCAGGCGGAAAGCAATGCCAAGTTGGAGAGCGTTATCTCTGCGCGTCGTACGTTGTACGTAACTGAAGCTGATCCATTGTTTCTGGAATGGCAATACGACGAAACTCCAGAAAAAGAAAAGGCCTGGCGTGACAAAGTCGCCAAAATCAAGGCGCTTTACCCCTTGCCTGATCGCAACTGACCCCCACCGCGAAAGCGGTTTTTTTCGCCTCCCCAAAGCCCCTCCCCGCAGGGGCTTTTTGCATTTTCCACCCGGAGATTTCCACCCATGCCCACCCGCCAAACCTACACCGTCCTCATCCCATTCCCCATCGGCAACGGCCATTGGTCCACCGCTGGCGAGGAGCTGGAACTGCTCGACGTCGAAGCATCCGCCCTGCGCACCGCTGGCCGTCTGGAACTGACCAGCGTCCTCAACTCCACCCCCAAGAAGGCTGAATAACCATGGCAGAAGTCCTGAACTTCGAGCACAACGGCATCACTGTGAATGCCACTGAATCCCCCGAGGCCATGGGTGGCCTTGGCGATAACGTCATTGGCCTGGTCGGCACTGCGCCGAATGCCCACGCGTCGATCCCCAAAAACGCGCCGTTTCGTATCAACAGCTTCACCACCCAGGCGCTGCTGGACCCCGCCGGCACCGAGTCGGGCACCTTGTTCCAGGCGGTGTACCAGATCCTCAAAGTGGTCAAGGTGCCGGTCTATGTAGTCATCGTCGAAGAGGGCGCTACCCCGGCCGACACGATCAACAATGTGATAGGCGGCAACGACCCGGTCACCGGTCGCAAGCTGGGCCTGGCTGCCCTGAGCAGCGTCCCTGAAGACCTGACCATCATCGGCGCTCCAGGCTTCACGGGCACCAAAGCCGTAGCCGGTGAGTTCGCCTCGTTCGGCAAACGCATCAAGGCCCGTGTGGTGCTCGATGGCAAGGACGCGTCGGTGGCCGACCAAGTGACCTACAGCGGCGAGCTGGGCGGTGCCGACCTGGGCTTCGACCGTTGCCTGCTGGTGCACAACATGCCGTCGGTGTACTCCAAGGCTGCGAAGAAGAATGTGTTCCTGTCGCCATCCTCGCTGGCCATCGCCGCACTGGCCAAGGTCAAGCAGTGGGAAAGCCCGGGTAATCAGGTGACCTTCGCCGAGGACGTTTCCCGCGTGGTCGAGTACAACATCCTCGACACCTCCACCGAAGGCGACCTGCTCAACCGATACGGCGTGAGCTACTACGCCCGCACCATCCTCGGCGGCTTCTCCCTGCTGGGTAACCGCTCCATCACCGGCAAGTTCATCAGCTACGTCGGCCTGGAAGATGCCATCAGCCGCAAGCTGGTCAAGGCCGGCCAGAAAGCCATGGCCAAGAACCTCACCAAGTCCTTCATGGACCAGGAGGTCAAGCGCATCAACGACTGGCTGCAAACCCTGGTGGCCGACGAAACCATTCCCGGCGGCAGCGTGTACCTGCACCCGGAACTGAACAGCGTCGAGAAGTACAAGAACGGTACCTGGTTCATCGTCATCGACTACGGCCGCTACGCGCCGAACGAACACATGGTTTATCAACTCAACGCCCGCGATGAAATCATCGAGCAGTTCCTGGAGGACGTTCTCTAATGTTTACCAACCGAGTCAGACAGGCCATTGCGGCCACCCTTCAAGGCCTGCCGTTGTCCGCAACCGTAGAAGAGTTCACCCCGCCGAAGATCGAGTTCGACATGGAAGCCATGTCCGGCGGGCGCTTTATTGCCGAGGAAATGGCCAAGAGCGGCAAGGTGCTCAATGCCAAGCTGGTGCTGCAAGGTGCCGGCCCGGAAATCATGCTGGCCCTGGGCGTGCGCATGGGCGACGACATTTTGCTGAACGTGCGTGAAGCCGGTCAGGACCAGGACGGCAAGACCTACTTCACCTACCACACCGTCGGCGGCAAGCTCAAATCCCTGGAGGAGGCGAAGCTGAAAATGGGTGACAAGGCCACCACCACGCTGGAGCTGTCCTGCCGTACCTACAACCGTCTGGAAAATGGCATTTCGGTGATCGACATCGATGTACGCACCCAGAAGTTTGTGCTCAACGGCGTCGACATTCTTGGCGATGCGCGCCGTGCCGTGCTGATGCCTTAAAGATGACTGCTATCTAAGGCGGGCACGATCAATGTGGGAGCTGGCTTGCCTGCGATGCAGGCGACTCGGTGTATCTGGTGTATCGAGTGGATGCTATCGCAGGCAAGCCAGCTTCCACACGGACCGCGCGCAGATTTAGATTTGCGGTGCTTTTCAACACTGCTCAACAAGGAATTGCCCCATGGCCTGGATGCCACCGTTGCACATCCTGCTGTCCCCGATCACCGCCGATACCGGTGCGACGATCCAGCAGGTTCAGCTCAAACCGTTGTTCTACGCCGCGCAAAAAGACGCGCTGGCCCGGGCCGGTGATGACGAGGACGACCAGTTCTTCGAACTGGCGAAACTCGCCACCGGCCTGTCGGAAAAAGAGCTCGACCAACTCAAGCGCCCGGACTACGTAAGCATTGCTCAATACGTACACGAAATGTCGACGCGGCCGGCTTCGTTCTTTTTGAATGAGCACGAAGCGACGCCCCACGATCAGCCTGTCCCTCTGCTCTTGCCCCTGGAAGCCGCTGGCCGAACCCTCACCGAACTGCCCCTGGAAATGCCGGCCCTGCGCGCCACCAAGGTGATGAAAAAACTCGCCACCAACAAAGAGCGCGCCGAGTTCATCACCGCCCATTGCACCGGCCTGATGATCCCCGACCTGGCCGGTTTGACCGTGCCCGACTGGACCGAACTGCAGGAGCGTATCGACGATTTTTTAAATCAACCGGCGGCCTTCTTTCGCAGCGCGACATCGAAGTAATCCTCGATGTGGTGCCGCTGATCTACTCGGTCAATGAGGCGGAGATCCTCGACTGGGACGCCGGAAAAGCATTGCGCCGCTACGACATTGCGATCACTCGCCTTGGCGTCAAACAGGAGTAAGCGAGATGCAGGACAATTATTCGCTCGCCTATGCCGTCGCCAGGAATGGCCGGGATGCGTTCGGCAGTACAGACGGCGCACATGACGCCGATATCCTCAGCCCTGGCGCGTTGTCGGTTGGCAGCTCAACCCCGTCAACAGATTTGGCTGCCTTGTCCGGAACCGTTGCCGCACTCACCAGCGCAACGCTCAAACTTGATGAGCTCGCACTGTCGCTCGGCTCATTGCGTGAGGGTGTGGATTCTCTCGACACGGCGCTGTCGTCGCTGAGGGCAATTGAGGTGCGTTCACCCAAGCTGGGTGAGCAGGCAGAATCGAAGACAGTGTCTGAATCCGCTTCGACTACCTCAGAGAATTTGCGCCATACCCGCGAGGCCATGACGCTGGGCACCGCGCAGATAATCGACCTGGCAAGTGCGCTGCAGCATTCAGGCAGCCAACTGAAGTTTGATAAAACCGCAACGTCGGAAAAGTCGATCAAGGTGCTGCGCGAGGAGTCCAGCGAAAGCGGCAAACGTTTCTCTACGACCCTGGATGCCACGCCGGTATGGGGCGAAGCGCTTTGGCTGAAAGCCAAGACGGGCCTGATGGACAGCGCCAGTGACGTGGCTAAAGATTCACCGGCTCTGGCGGGCGCGATTAAAACGGCTGGAGCTATTACGCCGGTGTTTTCCAGCTTTTTTTCAAGTGTGGGAGACACGATAAAAAACCGCGTTGCTGGCAACGTGGTTGATGCGACGCTGGGTAAGCTTCCCGGCGTTGGCAAGCTGTTCAAGGATGGCGGTTCTGCGAAAGATAAATCGTGCTGTTGTGCGACGGCCACTCAGCACCCTATCGAAAGTCCTCGTTCGCGCTCGCAGGGCTCGCGCGGGAAAAAGAGCCCTCGTCAGTCGAAGTCGCAAAAAAAGCAGAGCGCTCAAAACACTCAGCGCGCGCAGATCAGGCAGCAAAAACAGCCGCTAGTGCCCAGAACAGCCTCGACCAAACGATCGCCTGCCAGCAAAAAAGGCGGTGTATTTTCCAGGCTGCTAACCAGCCTCGAACGTGATGCAAAGGCATTGTTACCAGCGCCGTTCTTAGGCTTCGATGAGGGGCGGGCGGTTCAAAGGTTACAACCGCGTGCGGTCGCGGCGAACCGTCCAAGCAAGAGCAGATCTTCAGGCCAGTCGACAGCGAGCAGAGGCCCTGGGCTGATCGAGGCAGTAGAGCGCAAGCTTATCCCCATGTCTTCCGAAGGCCGGGTAACTGCTGCTGCGCCCCATACTCGCCATTTCAGTCGTGAGGCTTTGCCTGGCCCGCTGAAGATGCCTTCCAACCCGCTGGGAACAGTGAGCAAATTGGGAGTGGCCGGTGCTCGCCGCCTTGGCCCGATGAGGTACGCCGACACTGCTTTGGATGTGATTCAGGGCGTACGCAACGGGGATGCCAAGGCAGTCGGGACTGGCCTGAGCACCGCCGGTGGCGCCTGGGCCGGAGCGTCCGCTGGCGCCGCGCTCGGTACCCTGGTTTTCCCCGGTGTCGGCACCGCAATCGGCGGCGCCATCGGTGGCCTGCTGGGCAGCGAGGCGGGCAGTTGGCTGGGTGACAAGGTGTTTGGCGCAAATGATCGCCTACCTGCGCCCAACGCGCTGAGCAAGGAACTCAACAGTGCCCGTACCGACAATGTCCAGGTCACGCTCTCACCGAGCATCCAGATTACCGGCGTTAACCCGGCGGATGCCCAGCAAGTCGTCAATCAAGTGATCCAGGCCCTGCAGTTCCAATGCGTGCCGATGGTCACTGATTCCCTGGGCATTCGACGCAACGCGGCATTGGCCGATCCAGGAGGTGATTGATGCGACAACAAATGGTACTGGGCGACTTTATTTTCGGGTTATCCCGAGGGTTCGCCTATTCCACACTGACCCGCAACAGCGATGGCGGTTGGAGCGACCTGGCGATTATCGCCAGCAAACCCCAGTCGCGGCAGAACGGCCAGAAGCTGGAAAAACTCACGTTCAGCGGCACAGCCATGCGCGCCACTGGCATGCAGCGCCTGGACGAATTGCGCGCTTTGCAAAATGCGCGAGCGCCGTTGCCGCTGGTGGATGGCATCGGCCGCAACTGGGGCCTGTGGCGTATCAACTCGGTAGTGGAAGCCCAAAGCAATGTGATCGATGACGGCACCGCCATGGTCATGAACTGGACCCTTGAGCTGGAGGAATTCGTCAATGCGTAGAGTACGAAGTATTGCCGGTGATTCGGTCAACCTGTTGCTTTACCGCGAATTGGGCCGTTGCGATGACACCGCCGAAGAAACCCTTTGGCGCTTGAACCCCGAACTCGCCGAATACGGCCCGGTACTGCCAGCCGGTGTCTGGGTGATCGTGCCTGAGATACAAGCACGACCGGCTGCCATGCGGCCCGTTCTGGCCTGGGATTGAGGAGGCTGCATGGCACAGGGATTTACGCCGATCGTGGAGTTCTACGGCGCCAACGCGGCGCTGCTCAATCAACGCCTGATGCACTGGAGCCACACCGACGCTGCAGGCATCGAGACCGATCGACTGGAACTGACCCTTAATATCGAAGGGTTGGAAGGCTTGCCCAGCCTCAGTGGCAAGATCGGCCTGCGCGTCGGATATAAGGAAACGGGGCTGGTGGAAAAAGGCGAATTTGTGATCACTCAGCGAACCCCGGTGCTGTTTCCGATGCGCCTGATGATCGTCGCCACCGCCGCGCCCTTCAGCGTGGTGGATAAAAGCGGCTACCGCCAGCGCCGTTCCGCCAGCCATGGGCCGACCACCTTGGGCGCCTTGTTTCGCCAACTGGTCAGCCGTCATGGTTTTTCACCGCGTGTGGCACCGACGTTGGACGGTATTGCGATTGAGCATATCGATCAGTCAAACGAAAGCGACATGGCCTTCATCACCCGCCTGGCCAAGCGTTACAACGCGGTCACCAAGCCGTTCAACGAACTCTATGTGCTGGCCGAAGCGGGGCAAGCCAAATCACTCACCGGCCAGCTATTGCCCGAAGTGAAGCTGTCCGTGACACACGACAACCGCCCGGGAAACCAGGCCTTTATCACCGCCAAACTTGATGAAAAATCACGTTCCAAATACATGGGCAGCCGCGTCAGCTGGTGGGACGCCGCCGCCGGCAAGCAGCGCGTGGTCCAGGTCGGGATTGCCCCGTTCAAGACCTTGCGCCAGCCCTGCCAGAACGAAGCCGAAGCCTGTGCCGTGGCCGAAGGCGAACTGCGTCGCGTGGGCCGTGAAGGCTTGAAGTTACAGATCGATTGCCCAGGTAACCCGTTGCTGGCGGCCGAAGGGTTGCTGATGCTGGATGACACCTGGCCTGTGTACATGCAGGGGCGCTGGTCGATCACCAAGGTGACCCACGTTGGTGATCCAGCGACGGGATATCGCAGTTCGATCATCGCTGGTGGTTTGGCGGAACAGGCCTGACGCGCATTGTTCAGACCCGCTTAAGCCCCCCAACAACGTACTTATAGGAAAGAGGTCTGTTCCATGTATACGATTGACTACAACGCGTATCGCACTCTTAAACCCTACGGCAAACGCGTACGCTTCTTAGTGTTGCATTACACTGCCCAGGATTTTTCTGAGTCGATAAAGTCTCTGACCACCGGCGCTGCAAGTGCTCATTATCTGATCCCGGATCCAACAGATTCGAGCTACATTGCCGCGGGTCACAAAGGGCAGAAAATTTTCAACTTGGTGGCGGAAGAGGACCGTGCGTGGCATGCGGGCGTTAGCCAGTGGGCCGGACGCTCAGGCTTGAATGATACCTCTATCGGTATCGAGATCGTCAATCAGGCCACGGATGTCGACGGTGTATTCACGTTCCCCGACTACGAGGCTTCACAAATCCTAGCCCTCAAGCAATTGGCGATTAATATTCTGCAACGTTACCCGGACATGACGCCGAAAAACGTGATCGCCCATTCAGATATTGCAGTCGGTCGCAAATCAGACCCGGGTCCGAAGCTTCCCTGGAAAGAACTTGCTGAGGCCGGTATTGGCGCTTGGTACGACGACTCAATCAAACACAAATACCTTCGGCGGTTCAATTGCCAAATGCCTGGGCGCGAGCAAGTGGTCGAGGCTTTTGCCAGCTATGGCTACGGCATTGATGCGCCCGCCTCTGATGTGTTCTTTAGTGCGTTGGTACGTGCTTTTCAACTGCACTTTCGCCCTGAAAACTATAACGGTGTGCTTGATGCAGAAACGTGCGCGATTTTGTATGCACTGAATGAAAAATACGCTTGAGTCGTGTTTCATTTAACACTCGACTTCAGGGAGGAGGGCTGCATGGTTGTGTCTGAGCAACAGCTAATTAAAGTGTTACCAAGCTCCCGCCTTAAAGCGGGAGTTTTCATTTCGGTCTTAAACACGGCCATGTCTCGTTACCAAATCACCACACCCCAGCGCACTGCCGCATTCCTTGCCCAAGTGGGCCATGAGTCGGGTCAGTTGTTCTATGTCCGCGAACTGGGCAGTGATCAATACCTGAGCAAATACGACACAGGCACCTTGGCGGCGCGCCTGGGCAACACCCCAGAAGCGGACGGTGATGGGCAAATGTATCGGGGCAGGGGGCTGATCCAGATAACCGGGCGTCGCAATTACATGGCGTGCAGCCAAGCGCTGTTCGGTGACGATCGCCTGCTGCGACAACCAAAATTGTTGGAGCAGCCACAATGGGCCTGCGAATCCGCCGCCTGGTTCTGGCAAAGCAACGGCCTCAACGAGCTCGCCGACAAAGACCAGTTCACCACCATCACCCGCCGCATCAACGGCGGCCTCAATGGCCTGGACGCCCGTTTGCAATTGTGGGCGCGGGCGAAGGCGGTGCTATGCGTTTCCTAGGCGCGTTTGGCTTGATCGGTGTGTGTCTGCTCATGGCGCTTGTGTGGCAGGTGCAGGCATGGCGATACGGGGCGCAGTTGGAGCTGCAATCAGTCCGACATGCACAGGCGCTCAGCCAGCAAAACCAGGCAATCCTCCACCAGCAACAGGCCGAACAGACCAAACGCCAGGCCCTTGAACAACAGCTCTCTACTAGTGACCATCAATACATTCAGGAATTGAACGATGCCCAACGCAACCAAGCTGCTCTGCGCGACCGCCTGGCCACTGCTGATGTGCGGCTGTCAGTCCTTCTCGCCACCGTCGCCAGTGGCTGCACAGTGCCTGCCGCCCCCAGCGCCGGCGGCGTGGTTCATGCAGCCTCGCGAGCCCGACTTGACCCGGCGCATGCTCAGCGAATTATCCGCATCACCGACGACGGCGATAACGCCCTGATCGCCTTGCGTGCTTGCCAGGCCTACGTGCAGGCCGTCGCGCATTAGTCTCTTGATGCACTCTGTGTCTTGCATGGTCGATGGGCTCCTGTAGGGTAGGCAAACCCCCGCCCATTCTTGGAGACGACCGTGAAGGAAATCACTCAACTGGCTGCCGAACTGGGGCGCCGTTTGCAGGTGCTCAGTGCCCACGTCACCACTGCCGAGTCCTGTACCGGCGGCGGTATTGCCGAAGCCATCACGCGGATCCCGGGCAGTTCGGCCTGGTTCGAGGCGGGCTATGTCACTTATTCCAACCGGCAGAAGACCCGGCAACTGAATGTGCCGGAAAAGCTGTTTGCCAAAGTCGGGGCCGTCAGCCAGGAAGTGGTGGAAGCGATGGCCCGCGGCGCGCAGGAAAAAAGCCTGGCGCGGTTTGCCGTGGCGGTCAGTGGGGTCGCGGGCCCCGATGGCGGTTCGCCGGACAAGCCGGTGGGTACCGTTTGGCTGGCCTTTGCCGTGGGCGACGAAATTACGGCCGAGCTTGCGCACTTCCCCGGCAACCGCGACGAGGTCCGCCGACAAACGGTAAAAGCCGCGCTGGAGGGCTTGTTGCGACGAGCTGCAGCAGAAATAGACAATCAGGGGTAGGCGATCACCGATCTTTGTGGAACAATAC